>JAJPXG010000156.1 GCA_021205565.1 Lachnospiraceae bacterium
CCGTACTATAATCCGAATTTCAGTTTGGATCGCAGTGATTTTTCCTTAAAAATAATATGATGAACAAACTCTTAACCCCCTCCAACTGGAAAAAAACCTACCATTATCTGCGAAAAAACGGCTTTTACGCCGCCCTCACCGCCGCTGCCGAACGCCTCTTTGAGCGCGACAACAATGCTTACACCTATACTCCGCCCTCTGAGGCCGAGCTTGCGCGCCAGCGCGCAGGCCAGGATATTTCCGGCGTCCGCTTCAGCATCCTCGTCCCGGTGTATCAGACTCCGCAGCCTTATTTTCAGGAAATGATAGCCTCCGTCCGCGCCCAGACCTACGAAAACTGGGAGCTCATCCTGGCCGACGCAAGCCCAACGGATGCTCTGCGCCCGCTTGCCGAAGGCTTTGGCGACCTCCGCATTCATTATTTGAAATTAAAGGAAAATAAAGGCATCTCCGCCAATACCAACGAAGCCCTCTTGCATGCGGCGGGAGAATACACCGGCCTTCTTGACCATGACGATGTCCTGACGCCGGACGCCCTCTACGAAATGGCGCGCGCCATCGGGGAGAGCAGAAAGCAGGGCAATCCGGCCCGCCTTCTGTATTCCGATGAGGATAAATGGGATGGAGAGGACTCTTTTTATGACCCTAATTTCAAACCGGCCTTTGATCAGGACCTTCTATGGAGCAACAATTATATCTGTCATTTTCTGGTGATGGAGACTGCTCTGATGAAAGAGCTTTTATTCCGGCCGGCGTTTGACGGCGCGCAGGATTACGACCTGATTCTGCGCGCCTGTGGAAAAATCATACAGGCTCAGGAGAGGGGGAACTCTTCACAAGTTCTTAACATTTCACGGGTACTATATCATTGGCGCTGCCATAGGGAGTCGACTGCCGACAATCCGCAGAGCAAGCGCTACGCCTATGAGGCGGGTTTAAGAGCTGTGCAGGAGAATGTAAAAGAGCGCGGCATCGCGGCGAGCGTTTCCCACAGCATGCATCTGGGCTTTTACCGGGTGGACTATGACGATATTTTCCGGGACAGGCCGGAAGTGGCCATGGTTGTCGGCCCCGTTTACCGAAAGGGCCGCATCGCAAGCGGCGCTTTAGACGAGGCGGGGAAGCCGCTCTATGAAGGGCTGCGCAGGGGCTTCGACGGCGGACACCTGCACAGAGCGGGCCTTTGGCAGAGCTGTCCGATGGGAGATTTTGCGAATTGTGAGGTCAGACAAAAGCTGTGGGATATGTTCCTGGAGGAGTATCCGGAGTACCGGAATGCCGTTAAGATACAGATCCGGCAGCCGTCTTCGGATACCGATCAGACACAGAATCACCTTCCTGAGAAGGGCGCCGAACATGACAAAGGCCAAAACGCCGTGTGCAGGGCCTGGGCCGACTTCGTCCACGCGCATGGCTGCCTGATTTTGTATGATCCGGAGAGACGATAGATGGTCACGATCATTATCCCCAACTATAACGGTCTTCAATACCTGAAGGACTGCCTGGAGGCGCTGATGCCACAGGTACTTAAGCCGGACCGGCATGTGCTGGTGGTGGACAACGGTTCCACGGACGGTTCGGTGGAGTTTTTAAGGCAGTATCCGGGGATTGAGATGATATTTCTGGAGAAAAATACCGGTTTCTGCGGCGCGGTCAATATCGGTATTACTAAGAGCCGCACCCGCTACGTCATTTTATTAAATAATGATACAAAGGTGTGTCCGGGATATGTGCAGGCACTCGTGGACAGTATGGAGCGGGACAGCCGCCTTTTTTCTGTCAGTGCCAGAATGCTGATGATGCAGGATCCCACACGCATGGATAACGCCGGAGACATTTACACGGCGCTGGGATACGCGAAGGGACGGGGGATCGGCAGGCCCGCGTCGGAGTATGACAGACCGGCGGACGTATTTTCCGCCTGCGGCGGCGCGGCCATCTACAGGCGGGCTGTGTTTGATGAGATCGGCCTCTTTGACGAGACGCACTTCGCTTATCTGGAGGACGTGGACATCGGTTACCGCGCCAGGATTTACGGCTACCGCAACGCCTACTGTCCGGAGGCGAGGGTGGAGCATGCGGGGAGCGGCTTTTCCGGCTCCCGCTACAATGCCTTCAAGGTCTCTTTGGCCAGCCGCAACAGCGTCTACCTGCCCTGGAAGAACATGCCGCTTTTACAGCTTCTGCTCAATCTGCCGCTTCTTTTGCCCGGCTATGCGGTCAAAACCGTCTTTTTTTGCAGGAAGGGGCTGGGCAGTCAGTATGTGAAGGGGCTTTTTGAGGGAGTGAAGCTGTGCGCAAGGCGTGAAAACCGCTGCCATAAGGTTCCCTTCCGATGGAGCCGTCTTATGAACTATGTGAAGATCCAGCTGCGGCTCTGGATCAATCTGTTTTATCTGCTGCGGGAGTAAACCGGGAAAACGTATGATTAAGGATAATCAGAATTTACTCAATAAAATACATTTGCTTCTGGATGCTGTGATGATCGTCGCTGCCTACGCGACCAGCTGGTTTCTCAAATTCACTCTGGGAATCGGCGGCATGGACGAGGGCGGCGTGCTGCCCATGGGCACCTATTTTTCCCTCCTGTACTATATCGTTCCGTTATATCTGTTTATCTATTATCTGGCCAAGCTCTATACGCCCAAGCGCACCATGCGTTTCCGCCTGGAGCTGGATACCCTCTTTATTGCCAATACGATGGGCATCTTCGCGGTGCTCGCCATCCTCTATCTGATGAAGGCGCGGGATTTCTCCCGTGTCATGCTCTTTTATTTTTACATCCTCAATTTCCTGTATGACGGCGCGTACCGCTATGTGCTGCGCCGGATTCTCAGGTCCATGCGGGAGAAGGGCTTCAACCAGAAGCATGTCCTTTTGGTGGGATATTCCCAGGCGGCGGAGGCCTACATCGACCGGATTTTGACCAATCCGGAATGGGGCTATCAGATTTTCGGCATTCTGGACGACCACAAAAAGAAAAACTGGAGTTATAAGGGCGTCAGAGTGATCGGCGATGTGGACAGTCTGGAGGCGGTGCTGCTGGAAAATGACCTCGACGAGATCGCCATCACACTTTCCTTAAATGACTACGACAGGCTGGAGGAGGTCGTGGCCTTCTGTGAGAAAAACGGCGTCCACACCAAATTTATACCGGATTACAACCGTCTGGTGCCGACGAAGCCCTATACGGAGGACTTAAACGGTCTGCCGGTGATCAATATCCGCAACGTCCCGCTGACCAACCCGTGGAACGCGTTCTTAAAACGGGGCGTGGATATCGTGGGTGCGGTTGTCGCCATCATTTTATTCTCACCGGCTATGCTGATCTGTACTATTCTGATCAAAGCCGGAAGCGACGGCCCTGTGATTTTCAAGCAGGAGCGGGTGGGCCGGCACAATAAGCCCTTTTATATGTATAAATTCCGCTCCATGGTGACCCAGACAGAGCAGGATGAGGCGAAGGGCTGGACGGTGAAGGACGACCCAAGGGTGACGCCCATCGGCCGCTTCATGCGGCGCACGAGCCTGGACGAGCTGCCGCAGCTTTTCAATGTCTTAAAAGGGGACATGAGCCTGATCGGCCCGAGGCCGGAGCGGCCGCAGTTTGTGGAAAAGTTCAGGGAGGAGGTTCCCCGCTACATGATCAAGCACCAGGTGCGGCCGGGTATGACCGGCTGGGCGCAGGTGAACGGCTACCGGGGCGACACATCCATCCGCAAGCGCATCGACTGCGATATTTACTATATCGAGAACTGGACGATGCTTCTGGACTTTAAAATTCTTTTGCTGACCTTTTCAAAAGGGTTTATCAATAAAAACGCGTACTGAAATAAAAAAATGGAGGAGATTTGACAAAATGGCACAGAGAAACACAAACGGTGCAGCCTACAACAATAACGGCAGAAAAAAGAAGAAGAAAAAGAAGAACACGGCCAGAACCGTGGTCATTCTGTTGGTGGAGGCGGTTGTCTTAGTCGGTATGCTGGCGGCCCTGTGGGTGGTAACCCGCGCGACGGACTCGGAAACCGGCATCCAGAAGGTGGATCTGCAGGAAGAAGAGATTGTGATCAACCAGGCGGTGCAGGAAAATGAAGTGATGCAGGGGTATTACACGGTGGCTTTATTCGGCGTGGACTCCACAGTGGGTAATCTGACGTCCAATACCCGCAGCGACACGATTATGGTCTGCTCGCTGAATCTGGACACCAAGGAAGTGCATCTGATGAGCGTGTACCGCGATACTTATTTAAATCTGAGCAATGACACCTACAGCAAGTGCAACGCGGCGTACTCCAAGGGTGGTCCTCAGATGGCCATCAGTATGCTGAACATGAATCTGGATCTGGATATCACAGACTTTGTGACGGTGGGCTTTAAGGGCCTGATGGACGCGATTGACGCGCTGGGCGGCGTCTGGGTCGAGATTGACAGCGAGGAGCTGCTGCATATCAACAACTATCAGATCAGCATTGCGCAGAGTCTGTATGACCAGGGTGTTCTCTCCAGTGCTTCCGATTATACGCCTGTTACGTCCACGGGCTATCAGCTCTTAGATGGTCTGCAGGCTACGGCATATTGCAGAATCCGTCAGACGCTTGGAGATGATTATAAGCGTACCGAGCGCCAGAGAGAGGTGCTTTTAGCCATGCTGGATCAGGCACAGACGATGGATATCACGACGCTGACCAAGCTGGTCAATAATGTATTCAGCAGCGTCTATACCTCGATTGATATTTCGGATATCATTTCTCTGCTCTCCGACCTTTCCTCCTACACGGTGATCGATGAGGGCGGCTTCCCCTTCGAGGAGTACCGCACCAGCGCTACCATGGGCGATAATATCGGCAGCGTGGTTATCTGTACGGATCTGGAGGCCGCGGTGACGGAGTTCCACCGGATTTTCTTTGACGATTATGACTATGCGTGCTCTGAGGAGCTTCAGGAAATCGCGGCGAAGATTTACGCTGATACGTCAGTTTATGTGAGTTACTAATGTTACTATTCGCAGTAGGTTTGGAATTGTAAGCAGGCCCGTCGAGTTTGCTCGTAAGGGACTGCTTACGATTTCAAACTGACTGAGAATCAGTCACTTACCCTTCATAAGCAAAAAGATGAGCAGCGTTTTTTGCTGTGCCGGACAGCTTGCTGGACGCTTTTGCGCATGAAGGGGAAGCAACTGTGAATAGTAACATGGAAATATGGAATGTAAATGATATGACGATCGATGTCATGATCCCCACCTATCGGCCGGGGGAGGAACTGGTTGAGATTTTAGATCGGCTGAGCCGGCAGACGCAGGCGCCTCACAGGATCATCCTGATGAACACGGAGGAGCGGCTGTTTGGCGATAAGGCAAAAGAGGCTGTCGCAAGGCTTGGGGAGGAGATGGTGGAGGTGCACCATCTGTCCAAGGCTGAGTTCGACCACGCGGATACAAGGCGCCGGGGCATGGATTGCTCCGGCGCAGATTTCGTGCTTTTTATGACGCAGGACGCGGTTCCGGTGAGTGACAGGCTGATTGAGGAGCTTTTGAAGATGCTCCTTTCGGATGAGCGGATCGCGGTGGCCTATGCCCGCCAGCTGCCGAAGGAGGACTGCTCGCTCACGGAGCGGTGCAGCCGGGAGTTTAATTATCCGCCAGAGGAGCGGATCAAGAGTATCGGGGATCTTGAGGAACTGGGTGTGAAGACGTTTTTCTGCTCCGATGTCTGCGCGATGTACCGCAGGTCTGTTTTTTATGAGCTGGGTGGTTTTGTGGAGCGGGCGCTTTTCAACGAGGATATGATTTATGCCTGCAAGGCGCTGCGGGCGGGGTATCTTGTCGGGTACGCGGCGAAGGCGGAGGTATATCATTCGCATAATTACGGCTTTTGGGCGCAGTTTCACCGCAATTTTGACCTGGCGGTGTCGCAGGTCGAGCATCCGGAGGTCTTTGAGGGGGTTTCCTCAGAGAAGGAGGGGCTGAAAATGGTGGGGCGGTCGTTCCGGTATTTTTCAAGGCACGGGAAGCCCTGGGTGATGGTGGTGTTTCTGTGGCAGTGCGTGGGGCGCTACAGCGGGTATTTGCTGGGAAAGAAGTACAGGAGGCTGCCGCGGCGGGTGGTGCTGTTCTGCACCTCGAACAAGGATTACTGGAATTAAATGGCTGAAAGGTCGCCCACCCGTAAATAAACTGTTTCGCTCATGCTGCGCTAAACATTCCGATGAGCCTATGGGCAAGGCAATCGTGTTCGGGTGAGGCCTCCACGATTGTTAAGAGTCTCGTGAGCGAAAGCGAGTCAACGTGTATTTTACGATTGACGAGCGGCGAACGGGATTATGACCGCGTTTTTTGCGGTCATAATATCATCTACATTGCGCAAAAATCGCGGAACAGTTATTTACGGGTGGACTCGGTTTACACGATTTGTGTATAAAAAAGATTTATTTTTTCTACATGAAACTGACACAAAGTTATCACATTTTTTCGTTATATTTGCAGTGCAAGTTGAGAAAATAATCGTTCATGGATTTGGAATTTTGAGTAACAGAGCGAGGCAGATATTGCATTTCCTCGCGTCTCTTAATCTTAAATAAATATCTCTGAGGAGGTTGACATAATATGTTTGACAGCGATCTGGAGAATGAAAATACGCAGGAAAATGCGCAGGAAAACGCAAACACACAGGAAAATGCAGGGAATCCTGCAATAAACTGGACAACGCCGACACCGATTGTGGCGGAGAGCAGAAGTTCGCAGCCGCAGACGGCGGAGAATCCGGCGGAGGCAGTTGGCACAGGTTCGGGCGCGGCTTTTACCGGCAGCGTGGAGGAAGGAACGGCGGCGAACGGCGCGGCTTCCACCGCGGGTACAGAGGAAAGTGTGACAGCGGGCAGCAGTACAACGGCAGGCACGGCTTTCACCGGCAGCACACAAGACGGTACAGCGGCGGGCAATCCAGTGAACGGTACGGCTTCCGCAGCCGGCGTTACAGAAGCGGCGGGCAGCAGTGCGGTATTTTCCGGCAGTGTACCGGTGCAGCCCTCCAGGACAGATAACGGCAGCAAGGCGGAAAAAGGTAAAAAGCAGAAGACCAAAAAGGAGAAAAAGCCCGCCGGTATTGTGAAAAGGGCGTTTGTGGCGGCGCTGTGCGGCCTTTTGTTTGGTGCGGCGGCAGCCGGTTCCTTCTATGGCGTTTATCAGCTGGCGGGAGGACCGGAGATTGTGGCCAGCATTGTGGACGCGTCGCAGAACAACACCACTACGGTGGTGGTCAGCAACACGGATCTCGTGATTTCCGATGATACGGATGAGACTGACGAGAGCGCGGAGAGCTCGCAGTCGACATGGATCACGGAGGTCGCGGACGCGGTTATGCCTTCCATGGTATCCGTGACCAATAATTATACAGAGACGGGCAGTTATTTCGGATACAGTTATTCGCAGGCGGCGGTGTCCGTCGGCAGCGGCATCATCATCGGTTCCAATGACGACGAGCTGCTGATTGTCACCAACGAGCATGTGATTGAGGATTATGATTCTTTGAGTGTGACCTTTGTGGACGGCAGCGAGGTTACCGCATATTTAAAGGGCAGCGACGCCGACATGGACGTGGCCGTGATGGCGGTGCTTTATGAGGATATTGAGGCCTCCACGCTGGAGCAGATCAGGATCGCGGTGTTGGGCGACAGCGACGAGCTGGTGCTCGGCCAGTATGTGGTGGCGATCGGCAACGCCCTTGGTTATGGACAGAGCGTGACCGACGGGATTGTGACCGCCTTAAATCGTGAAGTGGAGACCGAGAGCGGCTCCACCGGATATTTCATTCAGACCAACGCGGCGGTGAATCCCGGCAACAGCGGCGGTGCGCTTTTAGACTCCGCCGGCAGGGTGATCGGTATCGTGTCCGCCAAGATCGGCGGCGACACAGTGGAGGGCATGGGCTTCGCTATTCCCATCAACTCAGCGGTGGATATCATCAATGACCTGTCTACCAACACAACGATGATTAAGCTGTCCGACGACGAAAAGGGCTACCTCGGTGTGACCGTGCTCAGCGACAGCTACAATACACAGACGCAGCGTGAAATGTACGGCATTCCGGACGGCGCTTACGTCAGATCTGTGGAGGAGGACGGCGGTGCTTACAACGCCGGTATTCAGGCGGGTGATGTGATCACCGCGATCGACGGTAATACCGTGACGGGATACGATGATCTGGCGAGCATCCTGCAGTATTACTCCGCGGACACGGATGTGACCGTGACCTTCCAGCGAAGCTTAAGCGGCGTCTGGACGGAGATGGAAGTGACCGTGACGCTGGGAACCTATCCGACAAGCGAATAAAAAAGAATCCGGACAATGACCGGATCAGACCGCCTGGTAAGCCTGCTTCGTTTTAAGGAAAATACCGGGCAAATCAACCAGCTGACAAGGGGCGCTGTGAAAGGAAATTCTTCTTACCTTTCTGCAGCGCCCATTTTTATATTCAGATTTGCCGAAATCTATGGAAAAGAGACGGTTTGTGTGTTATCATTCCAGTGAAACAGAATACTCCGGCGTCTGCAGATGCCGGATTTTTACGACAGCAGTCATGATAAATAAAAGGGGAGGAAACAAAAGATGAGCAGGGATTTCAGCAAATATCCGGCGCTGAAGTGGGAGGATCTGGAGGCGGGAATGGATTTTGCGGTGGAACAGATTCTGCGCGCGCTGCCGGAATTTACGGAGAAGTTTGAGGATTCGGCAAGTGTGGACGGCTTTTATCAGCCGGTGGACAATTTAAGCTGGACCACGGGCTTCTGGACCGGGGAGATCTGGCTGGCATATGAGTATGTGCTGGAGAGCCCGGGGCGATTTGAGAGAGGCACGGCGGCGAAGCTGAAGGAGGCCGCGTTAAAGCAGGTGGATTCCTTTACGGAACGCATTGAAAATAAAATCAGTGTCGACCATCACGACATGGGCTTTCTGTATTCGCCCTCGTGCGTGGCGGCGCATAAGCTTGTGGGCAGCGAAAAGGGCAGGTCTGCGGCGCTCATGGCGGCGGACCAGCTTTTAACCCGCTTCCAGGAAAAGGGTGAGTTTCTGCAGGCATGGGGGCCGATGGGCGCGAAGGAGAATTACCGCCTGATCATCGATTGCCTGAACAACCTGCCGCTTTTATACTGGGCGAGCGCCGAGACGAGAGACCCGAAGTACCGGCTTATCGCGGAGAAACACATCACCACGGCGATTAAGGTCGTGATCCGGGACGATTATTCCACCTGGCACACCTTTTTCTTCGATCCTGAGACCGGGGAGCCGGACCACGGTGCGACCTGCCAGGGATATAAAGACGACTCGGTCTGGGCCAGAGGCCAGGCCTGGGGCGTGGCGGGGCTGGCTACGGCCTACCGTTATACGGGGCGGACGGAGTACATACCGCTCTTTGAGCGCGTGACGGCGTATTTCCTGGAGCATCTGCCCGAGGATCTGGTGCCGTACTGGGATTTCACCTTCACGGACGGGTCTGATGAGCCGCGCGATTCCTCGGCGGCGTCCATCGCGGTCTGCGGGATGTTGGAGGCGGCCCGCTATCTGCCTGAAAAGGAGGCGAGGTATTACATCGCCGTTTCGAAGCGCATCATGAAGGCGCTGTATGACAAATACGCGGTCAAGGACCCGGAGGAATCGAACGGTCTGGTGCTGCACAGCACCTACTCGAAGAAGTCAGAGTATAACACCTGCACGGAAAGCGGCGTGGACGAGTGCAATATCTGGGGGGATTATTATTACATGGAGGCGCTCACCAGGCTGTCGAAGGACTGGAAGCAGTACTGGTGAGAAAATAGAATATCAGGCATACACAGAACCCGCGGCGTCAGACAGACGGCCGCGGGATTTTTAGCTTATAAGAAAGTTCGTCCTATAAGATAAAAAGTTGCCTGAATCTGCCGACCGGAATGGCGCAAGGTTGATATATCGTCTTTTTTATTAAATATTCATAAAAAGCGTGACAAATAACTTGTCAAACAGGTATAATAACCGCGGAAGGAAAAGAAATGCCAATACAGAAAATCGTCCATTACGGACGACAGACCGGATGAAAGGGAAACAGGGAATACAGAAGCATACTTACGAAGCGAAGGAGAAAGCGGTTCGCCGCGAAGATACGGATGCAGCAAATCCATCCTCTGCGCATAATCTGCAGCAATTTTTCCCATAATAAAAGCACCGGGAGGCGAAACGCTTCAAAATCCGGTGCAGAAGAGGCCTTAGGCGGGCCTTCAGTATTCTGTAAGTACCTTGCTTAAAGAACAGACCACTCAGATTTCCTTTATCTGCGCGCTATT
>JAJPXG010000178.1:0-5031 GCA_021205565.1 Lachnospiraceae bacterium
GTGGACCAGACGGGAGTCGAACCCGTGTCCAAAAGCCTATTCCCTGTCCTTCTACTATCATAGTCTGTTATTGCGGTTTCCCGTTTTCCTCAGAATCAGGGAAGCAGACAGCCCTGAAACTTCGGTAGCTTCATGATACGGCACTGATACGCAAAGCTTAATATCAGCCGTTTCCTGCATGGATGATGCCTGAGTCCTTACGTGCAGGTGCGTATGGTCAGACAGCCGCAATTAAGCGGCAAGTGCTAATTCGTTATTATCAGCGTTTATATTTAGGTTTGTGATTTGACGCATCACCTGCGGATAGCTTCTCCAGCTGCAAAGCCCCTGTCGAAACCATGACTGGCCCTTGTAGTTACAGATTCTCAATTTTAAAGGAGCGCTGCGTCTCACGGCGCTGATCCTTTTTGGCAATGTCCTCACGTTTATCGTAAAGCTTCTTACCGCGGGCAAGGCCGATTTCCATCTTAGCTCTGCCGTCCTTAAAGTATACCTGAAGCGGAACCAAAGTGCAACCTTTTTCTGCGACTTTTCCGGCAAGTCGGGTAATCTCCGATTTGTGCAGAAGAAGCTTTTTGACACGCAGGGGATCCTTATTGAAGATATTGCCTTTCTCATAGGGGCTGATATGCATCCCGTATACCAGGACCTCGCCCTTCTCGATCCGGATAAAGGACTCCTTAATGCTGCATTTTCCCTGACGCAGGCTCTTGACTTCTGTGCCGGCCAAAACGATACCGGCTTCATACTTTTCATCTATAAAGTAGTCAAAATATGCCTTTTTATTATTGGCGACCAGCTTTGTCGTCTCTTTGCTTTTTGCCATGAAATCACCTCCTGCAATCAGTCAGGACACAGTACAAAATCTCATTAACGATACCAGGATGTAATCGAATCAGCGTGTCTTTGCGATTATTCTGTCCAACATTTACTACATGCATATCTATCAGTCATTCGCAACACTGAAATCAATATTTCCGCTCAATAAATCTACCGCCTCCGCCTTCACTCTGACCGCCTGCCCCAGGCGATAGGTCCGTCCGGTTGTCTTCCCGTAAAGAGCGCAGGATTTTTCATCATAGATATAATAATCCCCCGGAATTTTGGAAATATGCACCATGCCCTCCACAGTGTTGAGAAGCTCCACATACATACCCCAGGCGGCAACTCCACTTATTACGCCGTCATAACTTAGCCCGATGCGATTTTCCATATACTGTGCTTTTTTCAGTTTAACAGTTTCCCTCTCCGCGTCATCAGCTCTTCGTTCCATCTCGGAAGACTGTCTGGCCACCCCGTCCAGGATGGCTCGATAATGTTCTATTCTCTGCTCATTCAGTCTGCCGCGAAGCTCGTCCTTAATAATCCTGTGAATCTGCAGATCAGGATATCTGCGGATCGGAGATGTGAAATGACAGTAATAATCACAGGCCAGACCAAAATGTCCTGTGGACACTGTAGAGTATCTGGCCCGCTTTAAGCTGCGCAGTGTCAGTCTGGAGAGCATGGCTTCCTCCTCCGTACCGGAGATAGAATCCAAAAGCTTCTGAATTTCCTTTGGATGAATTTCCTCTTTTGAGCCAACTTTGACAGAAAAACCATAATTGCGGATAAATGTAACAAGCTTTCGGATACTGTCCTGATCCGGATGTTCATGAATCCGGTAAACAAATGGAATGTCCTGCCAGTAAACATGCTCTGCCACCGTTTCATTGGCAATCAGCATAAAATCCTCGATCAGCCTCGTGGCGTCATTTCTCTCATAAGGAAGAATGTCAACCGGGCGTCCATGCTCATTTAAAACGAGCTTCGTCTCCGGAAAATCAAAATCAATGGAGCCACGCCTGCGTCTTTTGCCTCGCAGGATTTTCGCCAATCTGTCCATGCTTTGGAACATGTAAACGAGATCACAGTATTTTTCAGCCTCAGGTCCATTTTCATCCGTCAGAATCTGATTGACAGCGGTATAAGTCATACGCCGGTTTACGCGGATGACAGATTCTGTCAGCCTGTGATCGATCACGCTGCCGCTGTTATCAATGGTCATCAGGCAGCTTAATGCCAGTCTGTCCTCGCCTTCATTCAGGGAACAGATACCGTTGGAAAGTTCCGGCGGCAGCATGGGAATGACACGGTCCGCCAGATATACACTCGTCCCGCGCTTCAAGGCCTCCCGGTCCAAAGCAGAATTCTCCTGTACATAGTTAGTCACATCCGCGATATGCACACCCAGATGATACAGGCCGTTCTCAACCGTCAGACTTACTGCGTCGTCCAGATCTTTTGCGTCCTCGCCGTCGATAGTAACCATCTGCACATTTCTTAAATCCATACGTCCCAGGCAATCTGCCTCTGAAACCGGTACTGCCAGACGTTCTGCCTGCTGCAGAACCTTAACCGGAAATTTCTCAGGCAGGGAATGCGCCCGGATAACGGACAAAATATCCACTACGTCCTCCTGAATGCTTCCCAGGATTTCGATAATTTTCCCTTCCGGATTCCGGCGATTCTGTCCGTAATCCGTAATCTGAACGACTACCTTCTGCTCATCCGTAGCCCCCATGGAGGCGCCATCCGGTATGAAAATATCGCTGCCTATCTTCTGTACATCCGGAACCACAAAACCATAATGACGGGACGCCTGATAGGTACCCACTAAAGTGCTCAGACCATGCCCAATAATCCGGATGACTTTTCCGGTTTTATGGTGCTCCCCGTGTGCATCTGCCGTTTTGACAATCTCTACGCGATCCAGGTGAAATGCCCCCATGGAAGATTCAGCTGGAATAAAATAGTCCTCATTCTCCCCTTCCACCTCTACGAAGCCGAAACCTTTCTGCGTACCAAGAAACGTCCCGACGATGACCTGCTGCGCCATAACCTGATAGCGACCCCGCTTTGTTACCATAATGCTTCCGTCATGCAGCAATGAGGCCAGCGTTTCCTTAAATGCGGCTCTGTCCTCCGGTTTTACCTGAAGCATCACAGCAAGTTCTTTTTCCTTCATCGGAACATAGAACTCACTTCTCATAAACTCCAGGACAACAGTTTTTCGCTCTTTCAAAGTATTCTTCAAATACAAACTCCCAACTCATTCTCAATACAGAAAATGAAAACCCCTCTTTTGCAAGAGGGGTGACTGACTCAGAATTTGTCGATATTCAATATCACAGCCAGAAGCATAAAGGCAACCGCCAGAATCTTTGTGATTCTCACCAGAGTAGCCTCCATGGAACGTCCCTTATTCTTGCCCCAATAGGTTTCCGCTGCCCCGCTGATCGCACCCAGGCCGGCTGACTTTCCCTCCTGCATCAGCACCAGAACAACCAATGCGATACAGATTATAATAAATATGACAGTTAAAAATATTCTAAGCATCTCAAAACCTCTTTCCGAACAGGAAAATAAATGTTTTATCTCGTGTCAAGCTAATTAACTATAACACATTACAAATGTCAATGCAAGTTCAAATTTTGCAAACCTGAAATAATCTGAAATATTGACAGGGCACGACACTGCAGTCATTGAAAAATTCTTTACCGCCCGTCACTCAGACACCGCAATGATACCGATGACCTTCACGCCGCTGAGCCTTAAAAAACTGTTCAGATCCGTAAGCTCTCTTACCTTTGTGATATGAGGTGCTTCCACAAGAACCAGATCATAATTCCCGATTTTCAGAATCTCTTCGGAAGAGTACATGGGGTTTTCAGCCATGCGCAGTGTAAACTTTTCAGCCGGAAGTTTTTCGCCAAGAACGTCGTAAATGCTCTGAAGCATTTCCTGACTGACAGTACCGGTCAGCAGTACTTCCCTGTTTCCGGAAAGAACCTGAATTTTAGCGGCCGCAATATCACATTGTGTCGTGACGGTATAATCCAATGAGGTATTCACACCTTCAAAGCGGTCTAACAGCTTGTCAACAAAATTCCTTTTTCTGACCGCAGAAGGATTATGCTCATGAACAGATGCAATGACCGGAACTCCTGAATACTTCGTTAAATCCTCTTCCAGATGAACAGTCCTGTCAAAGCAATATTGAAGGAAAGCATACGCAAGAACACAGCAGATGCCAACAAATGCACCCAAGACAATATATACAGCAACTTTACTGGTAACATTTACAGAGGTTTCCTCCGCCATCTGTTCCTCCAACTCAGCTATTGTCTCTTCCTGCTCCACAATCTGCTCTTCATAGTCCTCGATCTGCTCCTGCAGCTCCAGATTAGCTTCCTCCAGCACAGGTTCGCTTTCATACAGTTCCCCTATTTCAGACTCTTTGGCATAAATACTGCTCTGAAGTGTGTCAATCTGAATCAAATAATCAACCATTGTATCAGCCAGTTCACCATCTGTCACATCCGACTCCTGCAGCTTTTCAAATGCAGTCATATAACCTTCCAGTAAACTGTCCAGGCTTTCCAGCTGACTTTCAGCAAGAGCAATCTTATCTGCAAGATTGTTGATAGACACTTCGTTTGCCTCAATCTTAAGCTGCGTTTTTGAAATGGATATATCCAGCGATTTGATCTGTTTCTCAGCTTTTTCAATATCCTCCTGTGCAGCCTCCAGTTCGCTTTCACTCATCACCAGACCTGTTTCGGCAGTCATATTCTGCACCAGACGAAATCCGCCCAAAAGCACGGCTCCGATCACTGCGGCCAGGATCATCTGCCTCCATCTGCGCAGCAGACTCACACACAGATCCTTCAGATCAATTTCATATTCGTACTCAATGTTATTATTCATCATAAACTCCGGATCAACAGAGGTATTTGCAAAGATACCGGCAGTTTTGCCTGCCGGCACCTTATAATAATACAACTATTCTGAACTATGATTATACTGGATATGCACCGTTTTTCGTATCGCTGACAGTCATATCCACCTTTTCCTGCTGCGCCTGACGATACTTAAAGAAGTCAATTGCTACCTGCGGGAACAGGGCATAACTTAAGACATCCTCATCCTGCTGCTTCCACTCGGCCAGTTTTTGGGCAGGGGTTGCCGGGGGGGAGGCATTTACTCCGC
>JAJPXG010000178.1:5041-10144 GCA_021205565.1 Lachnospiraceae bacterium
CGCTGCGGAGGAATATCATCAGCCGGTCTGTAGGTGATGGGCTCCTCGCCCGGAATGACCTTCTCCACGACCTCCGGATTGAAGGGTTTCACGGTCTTGCCATATTTACCGCGCAGGACATCCTTGGTCTGCTCGGTGGCAACCTTATAACGCTCGCCCATCAGGACGTTCATAACGGCCTGCGTACCTACAATCTGAGAAGAAGGCGTTACAAGCGGCGGCTCACCAAGATCCTTACGCACTCTCGGAATTTCCTCCAGCACTTCATAATATTTATCCTCAGCGTGCTGCTCCTTCAACTGGCTCACCATGTTGGAAAGCATGCCGCCCGGCACCTGATACATCAGCGTCTTGATATCCACGCCCAGAACCTTCGGGTTCATCAGGCCATTCGCCAGGCACTCCTCTCTGTAAGGACGGAAGTAATCGGCAATCTCAGCCAACAGGTTCTGATCATATCCGGTATCATACGGGGTTCCACGGAAAGTCTCCACCATCACTTCGGTAGCAGGCTGGCTGGTGCCCATAGCAAAGGGAGAGATAGCGGTATCAATTACGTCGACACCAGCCTCCACCGCTTTCATATATGTCATGGAAGCGACACCGGAGGTGTAGTGTGTATGCAGCTGAATCGGAAGCTTGGTAGCAGACTTCATGGCGCTGACCAGTTCAGATGCCTTATAAGGCGTCAGCAGACCCGCCATATCCTTGATGCAGATGCTGTCCGCTCCCATCTCCTCGATCTCTTTGGCGATGTTCATCCAGTAATCCAGCGTGTACGCATCTCCCAGGGTATAGGAAAGCGCAACCTGCGCGTGACCTCTGCCCTCGATCACTTTAAACTTATTGGTGGCGTCAATAGCTGCCTTCAGATTGCGAAGATCATTGAAGCAATCGAAGATACGGATAATATCAATGCCATTCGCAATCGACTTCTCCACGAATTTATAGACAACATCGTCCGCGTAGGGGCTGTATCCCAAGATATTCTGTCCGCGGAAAAGCATCTGCAGCTTCGTGTTTTTAAATCCGTCGCGCAGCTTGCGGAGTCTGTCCCAGGGATCCTCCTTCAGGAAGCGCATGGACGCGTCAAAGGTGGCGCCGCCCCAGCACTCCACGGAATGATATCCAACCTTGTCCATGGTATCCACGATGGGAAGCATGAGCTCGGTAGGCATTCTGGTGGCAATCAGAGACTGATGTGCATCACGTAAAACAGTTTCAGTTATTTTAATAGGCTTTTTTTCCTGTACAGCCTGTTCTGCCATTTCTTTTTCCTCCATAAATTATATTACATTCTGATGATACCCGGATTTCCCCACAGGGCGACCTGTTGTTGCGGTTGCAAAGCGCCGATGCGCTTGTTCAGCAACGACCGGAGCGGAGACCTCCAAATTCAAAAACTCGAATGCAAGCATTCAATTTTATGAATTTTGTTCCCTTGTATCATCAGAACACTCCAAATACCGCCATAAACGTACCGGCTGCCACAGCAGTACCGATCACGCCGGCCACATTCGGACCCATGGCGTGCATCAAAAGGAAGTTGGTCGGATCTGCTTCCGCGCCCACCTTCTGAGAAACACGGGCCGCCATAGGCACTGCGGATACACCGGCGGAGCCAATTAACGGATTGATCTTGCCGTGCGTCAGTCTGCACATCAGCTTGCCAAGCAATACGCCTGCAGCCGTACCAAAGGCAAAGGCAACCAGACCTAAAACAACGATTTTGATGGTGTTCATATTCAGGAACGCTTCCGCACTGGTGCAGGCTCCGACAGAAGTGCCCAGTAAAATGACCACAATATACATCAGCGCATTAGCCGCTGTGTCACACAGCTGACGGACAACGCCGCACTCCTTGAACAGATTACCCAGCATCAGCATGCCAACCAACGGTGCTGTGGTGGGCAGGATCATGCAGACCACGATGGTCACGATGATCGGGAAGAGAATCTTCTCCAGCTGACTTACCGGACGAAGCAGACCCATCTTGATTTTGCGTTCTTCCTCTGTTGTCAACGCCTTCATGATCGGTGGCTGAATAATCGGAACCAGAGCCATGTAGGAATACGCCGCTACAGCAATCGGTCCCAGCAAAGCGGTCTGTCCCAGTTTGGACGCAAGGAAAATGGATGTCGGCCCGTCAGCGCCGCCAATGATGGAGATTGCGGCAGCTGCTTTATCATTAAAGCCCAAAAGGATCGCTCCAAAATAAGCGGCAAAGATGCCAAACTGCGCTGCCGCACCCAGAAGGAAGCTCTTAGGGTTTGAAATCAAAGGGCTGAAATCTGTCTGAGCACCCACTCCCATAAAGATCAGCGACGGTAAAATCGCCCATTCATCCAGCAAGTAGAAGTAATGCAGCAGGCCGCCTTCCTCCATAATATCCGGATAGATATTAACCAGCAGCATACCGAACGCAATCGGTACCAGCAAAAGGGGTTCATATCCTTTCGCAATGGCCAGATAAAGGAATACACAGGCAACCGCAATCATGATGTAATTTCCAACCGTCAGGTTGCAAAAAGCAGTCTGCTGAATGAGGTTGCTCAGTGTAGTTACAATATAGCTCATGTTTACACCTCGTAATTCATCAGACTTTAGTTCATGGTTGCGAGAACAGCACCCGCATCAATGCTGTCGCCTACCGCGCAGTCGATGCTGGCAATCGTGCCGTCCTTCGGCGCTACGATCGGGATCTCCATCTTCATGGCTTCCACGATAACAACTGCGTCGCCGGCCTTTACAGCCTGTCCGACACTCGCCTCAATCTTAAACACCTTACCAGCGGTACCGGCTTCCACCTTCACGCTGCCTGCTCCGCCTGCGGCTGCCTTGGGTGCTGCAGCAGCTTTCGGTGCGGCTTTGGGAGCTGCCTTCGGGGCCGCCTTCGGTGCCGCGGGAGCGGATACAGCCGCCGAACCAGCTTCCTCTACTGTTACGTCATACGCTACGCCGTTTACTGTGATCGTATAATTTTTCATCTGAATTTTCCTCCGAAATTTATGTTTTAATATCTCTTAGCTCTTCTGATTGATCTGACTACAAAGCCGTCTGTTGATGTCTGCCCCTCGAAAGCAGCTACAGCAGCGGCAATAACGGCGACAAGCTCGGTGTCATCCGTTTCCTCTTCTTCGTAAACCTCCACAGGTGCGGCAGGTGCTGCTGCAGGCTGAACAGGTGCGGAAGAAGCCTCCGGCTTTCTGGAGAACTTCTCCTGAAGCATCGGAATATACTTAAACAGGCTGATGATCGCCATGATGATGACCAGGACAAGGAACACCATACCGATACCCAGGACAGTATTCATCGCTGCCTTGGACATCTTCTCACCCAGTGTATAATCCACGTTCAAAGCACAGGATTCCAGCTTCGTAAAATAATCGTTCGAGACAATAATCTCAAACTGACCGGTTCTCTCCGTACCTGTCACATCCACATAGATGATAATCTGATCATCATCGACAGAGGACGTCACATCTGTGATGGAAACAATCTCTCCCATCTCCTCAATCCCATCGACATAGGAAGTGACTGCACTGACAAATGCATCACCGTCAACTTCAATGCCGAATGAATTGTATACTGCGCTCTCCCACTCTTCATCGGTATAGCCATCCTCATTGATGACGTCCATGACCGAATCCAGGGTGGCGCATGTCTCGATAAGTGGTATAATGCTGTTCGTAGCAACCGTTTCCGCATTGGCCTGCTTGTCCGTCTGATAGTCACTGACGGTATCGGAGGATCCACAGGCGGTAAGGGCAAACACACAGGCAAGCACACATACCAGACTAACTGTTTTCTTCATGTTCCTCTTTACCCTTTCTAAACTGTTCCGTGCTTTTTGTCAGGACGGGTTTCCACTTTATCATAAAGCATCTCAAAGGCACCGATGACATACTTTCTGGTCTCTTCCGGCTCCACAATATGATCCACGTAGCCTCTCTTTGCGGCGCTTTCAGCGGAACTCTGCAGTGTGTCATATTCCGCAGCCTTCTCGTTGATGACATCCGCGCCCTGACCGTCATACATGATCTTGGCGGCAAGCGTCGGATCCATCATGCCGATCTTTGCCTGAGGCCATGCCATGACAATGTCCGCTCCTAGAGCCTTGGAATTCATGGACACATACGCGCTGCCGAACGCCTCGCCGATAATCACATTCACCTTCGGCACAGTCGCGTTGGCAAAGGCATAGGTCAGTTTTGCAGCCGCAGCCGCAATGCTCTTCTCATTCTCTACTGTCGCGGCATATCCTTTTACATTTGTAAGTGTGAGCACAGGGATCTCGTATGAATCGCAGAAGGAAACAAAGGACGCCGCCTTTAAAGCGCCCGCAGCTGTCAGAGCCGCGTCATAAGTTTTCTCCGCCTTACCTTCCTCACCAATGACTTCGGTTCTGTTGGCAACCGCACCTACTGTCATACCGTCAAGGCGGATGAAAGCAGTCACCATCTCAGGTGCGTATTTTTCCTTCACCTCAAACACCTCGCCGTTATCGGAAAGCAGGGAAAGTGCAATGGAAGTATCTCCCACACAATTTTCCAGGTCAGGAAGAACCTTGTTCAGGTCGTCGCCTTCCCCTTCAGGTGCTTCAGCACAGTTATTTGCCGGAAGGAAGGAAATCAGACTTCTGATTTTCTCAGCCATCTCAGCCTCAGAGCAGACAACATCAACGATACCGCTCTCCTCTGACTGGAACGCAGCAGAGGCACTGTTACATTTCTCAACCGTATTTCCTGCCAGAGCATTCGGAGAATTCACGAAAAGCTTCGCGCTTTTCTCTTCCATAAATGTAAAATCTGTCAGCGTGGGAATTAACGCGAGCCCGCCGCCGCAGCTGCCGTAAATCGCGGTAATCTGCGGAATGACGCCGCTTGCCAGCGACTGCTTTAAATAAATCTCACCGAACGCATTTAAGGCGTCAGTCGCCTCCTGAAGACGCAGGCCGGCAGAATCCAACAGGCCGATCACCGGGCAGCCTGTCTTTAAGGCCATGTCATACAGCTTTGTAATCTTTCTGGCATGCATTTCACCGACGGAACCATTCAGCACGGAAGCGTCCTGACTGTAAACATATACAGGGCTGCCGCCGAT
>JAJPXG010000010.1 GCA_021205565.1 Lachnospiraceae bacterium
CACTCACAGCACTCCAGGCCATCCACCTTCTCAAACATCTCCAGGTCTCCCTTTTCCGCATAACGCACCGCCAGATTCGGGAGAATATGACCCGGACAAACTAAAGCACACCGTCCGCAGCGGATACAGGGAGAGGCCTTCTTTTCCGCCGCCTCGTCCTTCGACAGGCAGGTCAGGGCAGAGCTGTTTTTGGTCACCGGCACCTCTAAGGAAAACAGAGCCTGCCCCATCATGGGGCCGCCGGACAAAAGCTTCGCGGGTTCTTTTTGAAAGCCGCCTGCCTTCTCCACCAGATCCTGATATAAAACGCCGGTCGGCACCCGGAAATTCACAGGCGAAGCGATAGCGTCCCCGGTCACCGTTACAATCCTGCGTAACAGCGGAATGCCTTTGGCAAACGCCTGATAGATGGACACGACGGTAGCAATATTATCAACGATACAGCCTACATCCGCCGGCAGCATCTGGTAGTTGATTTTTCTTCCGGTCACGGCAAAGATCAGCGTCCGCTCACCGCCCTGGGGATATTTCGTCTTCAGCGGGCAGACTGAAATATTGGAGAGGTCTTTCGTCAGCTCCTTCAGCTTTTCGATGGCCTCCGGTTTGTTGCTCTCAATTCCAATCACGCCCTTTGCGTTGGGAAAGAGGGAGAGGATAATCTGCAAACCACCAACGACCTTTTGGGGCTCCTCCAACATGACACGCTCGTCACTGGTCAGATACGGTTCGCATTCCGCGCCATTAACAATCACGGTATCGATGGCCGACGGATCCTTCGGCGATAGTTTCACATGCGTGGGAAAAGCGGCGCCGCCCATGCCCACGATACCCGCAGCCTTGATCATGTCCAGCTTTTCCTCGCGGGAAAGCTTCGTCCAGTCACGCTGCGTGCCGAAGCCCTCCACCTTTTCATAAAGGAAGTCGTTGGTGACGACAATGCTCTGCACCATAGCTCCGCTGGCGGTCAGGTGCGGCGTAATGGCTTTCACCGTCCCGGACACGGAGGAGAGGACGTTTGCGCTGACAAAGCCCTGCGCCGCTCCGATACACTGTCCCACCAGCACACGGTCTTTGACCTTCACCACGGGCGCCGCCGGGGCGCCGATATGCTGTGCCAGAGGATACACCATGGTCTCCGATTCCGGCACAAAGTCCACAATCGGGCTGTGCCTTGATAATTCTTTTCCTTCTTCGGGGTGAACACCGCCCCGGAATGTAGCAAGTTTCATTTTCCCGCCTCTTTTTTTATATTGGATAATTCGTAATCATCAGGTGTTCCGAATTTTTATCATTGCGCTCCTGAAAGCTGACCATGTATTTTTTGGCAAAGCTGCTGACGTAGAGTCTGCCGCCGCCCGCCGTGTACATCCCGCTGCAGTAAAGATTGCGGATAAACTCCGTATTCTTGATGACCAGCATGAATTTTCCCTCACAGTGATTGATCAGGTAATTGGCCAGGCGCAGGTGCGCGTTCCGGCCGAATTCATTCTGCGCGTAGGTGGAGAATTCCGTATCATACGGCGGGTCGAGAAAAACGAAATCATTTTCCCGCGGCTGACAGCGGTTTAAAAAATCCTCGAAATCCATGCTTGCAATCACAGATCTTTTCAACTGGTCCTTCAGCGCCTCATCAGTGAAATACTGCAGCTTTTTTAAGATTGATTTATGATTATAGGAAATACCGCCGTAGGGCACATTAAACTCGCCCTCCCGGTTGTAACGGAACATGGACGCGTAGCAGAATTCCCGCACGAAGAGGTATATCGCAGTAGCCGCCGCGTCCGAAATTCCATAGTCTGCGGTATGATTATACAAATCACGGAAATACATGTAAAAACCGGCCTTCAGCGCCCCTTCCAGATTATCCTTAAGATCCTGCAGCGGCAGCTCGCCCTTCTGCGCCTCCAGCTTCGCCATCCTGACAAGCTTATGGAAGAGATTCCTCTCCTCCTCCTGTAAAAAAAGCTCCGCATCGAACGCGATCCTCTCATCCAGCAGCGCACAAAGCGGCTCCGCATTGCCCCGCACAAAGTCACGGATCTGCTCGCGCAGCTCTGCCGTTGTCAGAAGCCCCCTCCTGTAATCTGCATAAATCTCCAGGATCTTTACGCCCTGTTCACGGCAAATTTCCTCCAGCCCTTTCCAGACCGTATCCGCCGCCGCCAGCGAACGCAGAAACGCCTCATCCCCCGCGCGCACCATCTCATAAAGGCGAATCAGCTCCGACGACTTGTCATTGATAAAATATGCGTCCGCCGAAATCGCGAAGTAAACCGCTCCGCCTCCCACGAAGGGATCAAAAAACCGCTCGCAGTCCCTGGGCAGATGCGGCAGGATGTATTTTAATTCCTTTTCCTTCCCGCCCGGGTATTTTAACAGTGGTGCGAGTTTTTTTGTCTGTTCTGTAACTGCCATCCTGATATTCCTTTTTTCATCATTCTTCCCGTATAGAATACCTTTTCGTGCAAAAGAAATCAACCAAAATATTAAAAATGCAGAAATACGCGAAAGGGAGGGGCCTCCAAAACCGCTCCCTCCCTTTTTCCATTACCCCATATACAGGCCGCCGCAGACATTTAAAATCTGCCCCGTGATATAACCTGTCTCCTCGCTGGCCAGATAGCAGATTGCCTGCGCCAGATCCTCCTCCGTACCGATGCGTCCCACCGGAATCCTGGGCAGAAGGTCCTCCGGCTTCGGCGAATCCTCCCGTACCTTTCCGTGCGGGCGGCTTACGCCGCCCTTGGCGATCGCATTGACCGTGATGCCGTACGGCGCCAGCCGCGACGCGCAGTTTTTCGTCAGGGAAGCTACCGCGCCCTTCGCCACCGCGTTGGTGAAGCTCTCGTGGCTGCCGCCCGCGACCCCCTCCACAGTCGTCATGAAGATCACGCGGGGCGCTTTGCTCTTTTTTAAGGCGGGCAGCGCCGCCTGTAACATTTCAAAGGATCCGCCGCACAGATGCTCAATGGATCTCATCAGCATTTCCACTGTCACATCCTCGATAGGCGTCAGGACGCCGTCCGCGCCGGTGTTGCAGATCACCACATCGATCGAACCCCACTTTTTTTCCAGTCCGGCATACATATCCATGATATCCTCATCGCCCTCGGCAGCGACAGAGCAAATGCCCGGATAGCCGAGCTGATTGATTTCCTGCGCCAGCGCCTCCGCTTCCGCGCCGCGGTGGCTGATCATCACCACATTCATCCCGCCTTTGCACAGCGCATGCACCGCGGCCACGCCGTCCCCGCTGGACGCTCCCGCGAAACAGCAGGTTCTTCCCGCTAAAGTCTGCATTTTATATTCCTCCCGAAACCGTTTTTATTTACCGCTAAAATCCTGTTTTCCCGTCAGATGTCCCTGGCAGCGAGCGAAAACTGTTCCCTGCTGCCAGTTCATAAAACATCCCTGTCTGACGGCCGTCAGTCCAGAAAACGCCCCGGCTTCGCCAGCCAGGCCGCGGTATAATCGCTGAGTGTCTTTAAGGTGTCGCCATACTCAGGCTTCACCGGATGGAACATATGCGTTGCCCCCTCCAGGAAAAACAGGTCCTTATCCTCACTCTTTGCCAGCTCATAATTATATTCCGCCTGAATAAACTCATGGCTCGCGGTGTTGCCCTCCACCAGCAGCGGAATGGAAATTCCCTGCACATTCGCCCTGGAGGAATAGGGATTGAAATCCCAGTCCGCACCCCACATGGAACACTCGTCATACCCGAAATCATCGTCAAACAGGATCTCGTTCTCCAGCAGTTCCTTCACCGAGGTCCGCACAGCCGCGCGGTAAGTCTCAGAACGGGGCGCATCATTTGTGGGGCGGACGGTATAAACCACCTCCTGCGTCACACGTCCTCCATCATGCAGCAGCTTGCCGGGCATTCTGGTATGCCCCAGATAGCGATTATCCTGCAAAAACAGCTTGTTGGATCTGCTGCCGCCGCTTCCGCCGGGCACCAGAATCGGCTCATTGTCCAGGAAACGGCCCTTTCCTGCCTGAATGAGCGCCATCCGCTCCTGCGCGTAAGCAAGGAGCTCTTTGTAATAACGGATCTGCGCGCGCTGAAATTTCCGCGCAAACTCCATGCTGTAATGAGAACCCTCCGTGTCATATCCGTTGGCCGGATTGTAAATGTCCAGCTCCGGATCCCGCTCAAACCCGTTCTCCCTGCTCTTCACGGCCGGGTCGAGCGGCAGAACCTCCATAATGCCGTAATTGGTATCAAACAGCATCAGCCCATCCGCCGGCGTCAGCGGCTCCATGTCCGGGAAAGGAACAATCCTCTGCTTCTTCTGAAAACGGGAGACTCCATTTTCCGCGACATACTGATAACAGCTGCAGATACAGCCCCCGTTGGAATGCCCTAACAGCACCACCTTCTCCACGCCCGGATACTGCTTTAAGAATAAAAGCGCCGCCTGAATGTCTAAAAGCTTTCCCTTCACAGTCCAGCTCTCCGGGTTCGCCCCCGCTGTCACAAACCCCCGCTTTGCCAGCTCAATCGCCGGTTCAAAGGAGAGATAATCCGCGTCGCTGTGCATCGCAAGAACCGCGATTTTGCTCCTGTCAGATTTCTCCACCGGCTGATAGACTGCCATCGGCACCCTCCTCTCCAGACGGTAAAACTCACTGCGGATTGCATACAGTTTTTCTTCCATAAAATAAAGCCCTCCCATATTGTTTTTTATTCTACACCCAGGGGAATAAGCCTGCCGTTTACCAGCAGATCCTCCCAGCTGCCGTCAGGCAGCTGTCCCCGGATCGTAAGCTCTTTACTTCCAACCATCATGTCCACATGGACAGAAGAGGCATTATACCCTCTCTGTTCCTTTTCCTGCTTATCAAACGGCGGACCGATCGTGCTGCCAAGCGCAATGTGACAGGAAGCATTCTCGTCATAAAGCGTCTCGTAAAAAAGCCTCCCTGTTTCCGCAATCGGCGTATATTCGTCCACCAGAGCCGCCTCGCCCAGATAACAAGAACCCTCGTCCGTGCCAATAATACTGTCCAGAATCTTCTGATTGCGGTCCGCGCTCCACTGCACCACGCGGCCCTGAGAAAAGGTCAGGCGAATTCCTTCCACGATTTCTCCCGCGTAATTTAAGGGCTTTGTCACCGCGATCTGCCCTTCTGCGCTGTATTTGTGCGGTGAAATAAAGATTTCCTGTGTGGGAATATTGGGCACACTGATCATATCCCCTTTCCTGACGCAGCTTCCCTTCCAGAAATCCCCGTCGGCCGCCTTCAGAGTCAGATCCGTATCCGGCCCGCTGTAATGAAACGCCTGGTAATGGCGCGAATCCAGATAGGCCTTGCGCCGCGCCGTCGTCTCAAGATACTGCTGCCAGATCTTCTCCGGCTCCGGCTGATCGCAGTAGGTACAATGTAAAATCGCCTCCCAGAGTCTCTCCATGCGCTCCGCTTCCGGGATATCCGCAAAAACCCGGTTCGCCCAGCTTTTGCCCGCGACACAGGCCAGCGTCTGCCCTGCCCCGCCGCCATATTTGCGGAACGCGGCGCGTACCGACGAATTGATCTGCGCCCTTAACCGGACCCGTTCTGCCGGCACTTCATCCTCATAAAACTGAGGCGCATCCAGGCGGATAAAGGCTGCCCCCTGCTTTGCCAGCTCTTCCGCCTCAGGCTGCAGCGTCAGCGCATTCTGCGGCGTTCTGTACTGCATTTCTCTTCTCTCCAGCAAGGGACTGCGCCAGAAGACGGCGACATCCGCTGCGCCCTTCTTCCAGGCTTCCTCTGCCACGACAAGAACAAACTCCTCCGCAGAAACCGGCGCCTCTATACACAGCGGCTGCCCAGGCTTTAAGCCCGCGCCGATTTGCACCAGCACCCGGGCGTACCTGCAGATTTGTTCCCCTAAACCAGCATTCATCCTCACGTTCTCCCTTCCTTCATTTTCCCGAAATATCCCGATAAGTATAATGGAATTCTCCACGATTTGTCAATTTATTTCAACTATCCGATGTCCCTCGATCGAGCCATTCCATGTGGTTTTTTGTGAGATTACGCGAAAAACAGTTGTGGAATCTGACATGTTCATGTTAGAATGTTATCATGAAATATCTATGAGGAGGAACGATCATGCTGGCTCTGGAGAGAAGAAACATCATTCTGGAAAAATTGCAGGAAGAAAAACGGGTTGTCGTCAGCGAACTGAGCGCGCAGTTTGGCGTCTCCGAGGAGACCATCCGCCGGGACTTGGAAAAGATGGAAAAGGACGGTCTGGTCACTAAAAGCTACGGCGGCGCCGTCTTAAACGAGAGCACCAGCATCGACATGCCCTTCAATGTGCGTAAAAAGGTAAATGTAGCCGGCAAGCAGCGTCTGGCGGAGCTGGCCGCCGGTCTGATCCATGACGGCGACCACATTATTTTAGACGCCAGCTCCACCTCCGTCTTCATCGCCAAGGCCATTAAAAACAAAAAGAACCTGACGGTCCTGACCAATTCCATAGAAATCATCATCGAGCTTTCCGACATGCCGGACTGGAATATCATCTGTTCCGGCGGCAGCCTGAAGGAAGGGTATCTCGCCCTGGTAGGCCCGCGGGCGCTCGAAAGCCTCTCCAGCTTTAATGCCGACAAAGCCTTTTTTTCCTGCAAGGGACTTGATATTGAACGGGGCGTCACCGACGGCAATGAGATGTTCACCCAGGTCAAACAGGTCATGATGCACTCCGCCGCCCGCTCCATCCTCGCAGCGGACAGCTCCAAATTCGACAAGGTCGCCTTTTCCAGGCTCTGTGATATCAAGGATATGGATGCTGTCATCATGGATCAGAAGCCGGAGGAAAAATGGCTGTCGTTTCTGGAAGGCTGCGGGGTGGAATGCATATATCCGGAGGAAGATTGATCTCAGCAAAAAAGGGACGTTGTTTGTCTGTTCATGACCAGACAAACAGCGTCCCTGTCAGATTCAGCAGGACATGCCACAGGATACTGCCGCAGACAGAGCCTGAACGCCGGTACCCATTGGCAAAAATCATACCGATCACTACGGTGTAACAGCATTGAAATAAGACGACGGCAGTTCCTGACGTCCCGAGGTTGGACATGTGAGCCGCGCCGAATAATACAGAGGAAAAAATCACTGCCGACAGCTCCCCGCGTTCCTGATTCTGAAAATACAGAAGCAGCGCGCAATACAGCATCAGCCGGCACAATAATTCCTCGGATATGGCGGCAAACACCGGCAATAATACACTCTCTCCCGGAGAAAACGTCCCAACCAGGATGTTGATGATGCAAAACAGAGCAACCGGCGAAGACCAGAGAACGCTTTTTACACAGCCATAAAAGCGGCCCGAAGGGCGCGGCGCGTCAAAACATGTCAGTGCAATCCCCCACGCCAGAATACCGGGCAGTATATAACGGATGATGCATACCAGCCACAGGGGGCCATCTCCCAAAAGCCCCGGCGCGAAGCTCAACAGTACATAAAGCAGCACGCCGCTGCACAATGGCTCCCTGTGGCAATATTCCCGCAGATACAAACAGATTTTTCTCATCAGTGCGGTTTTATTCCAGCTTGCCGAAGTTCATGGGAATCACATCGACTTCGGTTTCCACAACCTTGCAGTTATCCCTTACAAAGTTATAAGCCATCTCCTGCATTACCTTTTCCGCCACATTCTCTCTTCCGCCCATATGCGCTAATGCTTTGTCATGCGGGAGTCTCGAATTCTTCATAAATTTCTGAATCCGCTCCTCGATGGCTTCCTCGGAGGCCTCCATATTTTCCTTACGCATAATGTAATCCAGTGCTACGGATACCCGTACCTGCATGCGCGCGATGGGACGAACCTGGTTGATGAACATCTCCATCGTCTGGCCTCTCTCCCGTAGAATCTCTTCCGCCTTTCTGCCCTGCTGCGAGGCAAGACTCTTCAAGGAACGAACGAAGCCGTCCACACCGACCTGCACCATCGAATCAGGAATGGCACAGGTAACGCGCGAAGCCAGCGCCTTCTGCAGATTTCTGTCAAATGCCTTATCGGTCTTGGCGTCATTGGTCTTCTGCAGGCGGATGCGCTGCAGCTCACGGAATTCCGCAACTGTCTCAGCGCCCTTCACCTTTTCTTTCACAAACTCATCCGTGCACTCTAAAACCTCGCGCTCAGTGATGCTGTTCAAATGAACCTTCAGATCCAGGGTTTTACCCCGGACAGGCTTGCGGTGGAAGTTCTCCGGCATGGTCAGGCTCACTTCCACGTCATCTCCCGGCATATGCCCCAGCAAATGATCGTCCAGACCGTAAAAGAGTGAATTCGTCCCCATTCTGAAGTGGCTCTTGTCAGAATGATCGAACTCAAAGCCCTCCCCGTTGCATGTCCCGGTAAAGCTTATCTCAACAGTGTCCCCCTTGCGGGCTTCCCGCTCCACCTCATGGACATACGGATGTCCCTTCATATAACGATTGACCGCATCGTCGACTTCCGCCTCCGTGACCGTCTTGATCGGCTTTACGACCTCAATACCTGTATACTCAAAGTCCGGTGCCGTCGGATAAGGCACAATGCTCACCGACGCCTGTAAGGACGACAGATCCGCTGTCGCAACCGTGAAGGTCGGATTAGCCAGCAGGAAATATTCGTGCTCCGCGCACACCTTCTCAACCGCACCGTTTAAAATCTCCTGCGTCGCCTGATCGATCAAGGGCTGTCCGTATTCCTTATATGCGATGGGAAGTGGAGCCTTTCCCGGCCGGTATCCCTGAACCGGCTTCTGCTTCTGCATCGAGTCGGAAATACGGTTCAGCACCGCCTCCCACGCCTCATTGCCTTCCTCCACTTCAAAGACAACGCTGCCGTTCTCAAGTTCCTTTAAATCTTTTATCTCCATGTTTTACCGCATTCTCCCTAAGATTTTTTCACATTTTACTACAATATTCCGAAAATGTAAATACTCATCTCGTCTCATTCGCCTTGCTGTGTGGTTAATCTGCACAATTCAAGCCGTCACTCCCAGCACTCTTAAGCCAGCGCAAAAAGCCCTCGCACCCGCTCACGATATCCTCATATGCGGTCTCAAAATCTCCTGTGTACCAGGGATCCGCGACATCCCGCGCGTATCTGTCCCGTTTCGCGTCCGTCTCACTCCATGTTTCAACGGTACGCCTGAAATCACCCGCTTTTCGTGCCTGCCTGACATGTCCGGGCACAGACCTCCCCTGCCCTTCATCCGCAAACTCCATCAATTTATGCAGCTTTCCCTCCGGGTCGCCGCCCAGTATCCGCTTAGCGTTTAAGATATTCCGGTCATCCATGCAGATCAGATAATCATATGCCTCATAATCGCTGCGCTCAAGCTTAACCGCCCGCTTCCCCTCGCAGGAAATACCATGCGCCGCCAGAATCTTTTTCGCCGGCGGATAGACCGGGTTCCCGATGCCCCGCCAGATTTCCTCATCGCTGGTGGCCGCCGAGGCTACATAAAAATCGTCAGCGAGATTTTTCTTTTGCAGCATGTCCTTTAAAATAAATTCCGCCATGGGCGAGCGACAGATATTGCCGTGGCAGATGAACAGGATTTTTATCACCTCTTGCAAGTCCTCATTTCTTTATTTATATAGAAATCTTAACACAAGTCCTGCTCTTTGTATAGTTTGCCGAAAACATTTTCCAGCACCGCCGTCCATTTTCATTTGAGTGAAAGCCGTGCCCGGCAGACGTAAGGAAATCGCTCTGGACAACCTGTGGCTGGAATTTCCACAGTCAGATTTCCCTCTGTAAAAGCAGGAAATTTGACCCTCGCGGCAGTCACCAAATATCCGTGCCTGCACGACTGCGTGGCTCGTTGCCCGTCCGCGGAAGTAACGACAAAAGGCAGCCGCTGTCCTGAACGGAAACGACTGCCCCTGGCAATGTTCTGCAGATTCAATTCTTCCCTGAAATCGCAAAAACCACCTGTTTTATATACTCAATATTCCAGATATTCGTAAAACTCCTCCAGCGTCAGGTCATGCTCATACATGAACTGA
>JAJPXG010000133.1 GCA_021205565.1 Lachnospiraceae bacterium
AATAAATATCTTCTGATTTCTTTGGATATCCATCCACCGGAAAGACATCAATATAAAGAGCATGCTTATTATATTTGCTAATGGAATTTTCGATCAATATGGTACCTACAAGTTCTAATTTAGCAAATGGATAACAATAATTCTTATCCGGATAACATGCTATCTTAAATCGATTATCCATTCCGGATTTGATCAGCCCAATTAACTTTTCATAATCTCCTCTTGGCATAGTGACGTCAATATCATCATCCCATGGTATCATTCCCTGATGTCTCACTGCTCCTAGAAAGGTTCCTCCAAACACATTATATATTAAATTATTTTTTTCACAAAATTCGTGAAATTCCTTTAGCAAATACAGCAAAAATTTTTGTATCTCTTTCTCGCAGCTAACTTCGATGTAATCTTTCGTATAATCCATTTCTATCCTCACGTTTTTTATAAACATTCATTACTTCTATAAAACAAATCAGCAATCCTATATTGGAGAATATGTTTATAAATTTCGACTCTGCCAAACAATACAATACAAATGATAATACAACGACTATTTCTTTTGCTCGTCCTTTTTCCCAAAGCAGTTTGATTCCATACATATATATAATGATAAAAAAAGCATAAACTATTATTCCGCATTGAATTAAACTTTGATATATTCCACAATCAACCGCAAATGTCACTACACTATCCGTTAAATTATTTCCAAGCCAATTTACAGAATAAACGTCTGCATATCTACTAGCCAGACTAAATCTTCCCGTTAAAATTACGTTGATAGCCTGTAACAATGCAGATTTTTTGTATAAACGCACCGCCAATATAGTTCCGATAACAACAAATAAAAAGATTCCTTCTGACAAATAATAAAAACTTTTTTTCAACGTCCAACTTTTGAAATCTTTAACTATCCAAAGTCCTAAAATCAAAAAAGTTCCAATTAATAATCCGGTTCTAGATCCAGAAAAGCTATACAAAATGATATTCAATATTTCAAGCAACAAATATCTTATTTTTGAATCATAAATACTATGAGAACGCAAGGCTAATCCACCTAATATACTGACAAACGCGCCCTGCAAAGAATTTGGATGTATAAAACCAAACGTATATCTTGTTTCAACACCTACACTTGTTCTATATGCTTTAGTAAGGAAGATATTCTCCCGTGTGATTATTGAGCACAAAACAACGCCAACAAAAATCAAAGACACTATAATTACATATATTTGAATTAATTTTTTTATATCTAAATTCCTAATAGCAAATACAGTAACAACCATTATAATAAGGTAGTCCTCTCTTGTGATAATATACTGCATAGCAGCAACTATGATCATGATTAGGAAAAAATAAACCATTCTACCCTTCAATTTTTCTGATATTATATTAATAGCAAGGCACCCCAATGCGATAGCTACTATCACATGCCCAACTTCATCTGTCAGATTATATGCAGTTAAAGCCATTGTATATTTAAATACAAGTAAAGCATATCCCAAATATGCAAGCGATTTGTTTGTAATAATAATTTTCATAAATACTACAATAATCCCTTTACAACAAATATAATTGATGCTAAATGCATCATCATGGTTGCTCCCTAGGATCTACCTTTCAAAGAATGGAAATTCAGTGCTAAATATATTTCACGAAATTTAGCTAGAAGTCGAATAATTATCCAATGATCACCACAAATCAATTTATATATTGCATTTTCCTTAAATGTCCGATAATATACATCATTCAAGCAGTCATTAAGTCTTCTTTTACACAGTCTTTTCATCTCTTCATCTAACTGCCTTGTATTAATTTGAATGCATACCCATCGAAAAATTGCAATTGTTTCACTTCTATTTAAATGTTGAATAATTTTGCTGGTGTCATCCATATTAAGATCTTTTGCAAGTTTTAATGATTGTTCATGCACAATATGCAAATCATTCAGTGATTGCAGCGGAAACTTCTTTTGTCGCAATTCTGTATTTGACTGATCGCGGCGATATAAATAACCAGTTTCATTCAAATAATAAACACTAGGTTTCTTCCCTATTAAAGATAATACAAAGTACAGATCTTCTGCCCTAACCATACCTTCGATAAATCTAACCGCTGAGCTGTTAATCAATTCACGCCTGATTATCTTTCCGTAGCACCCATTGATTGCTGCACTGTATACCGTCCTTTTGTACACCTCTTGAAACTGTAGTTCCTGACTTCTGTCAATATTAAACGCTTTCCATATAAAACGCTTTCCAGCCTCATAAACCTCTATATTGTAGATAACCATATCAAAAGCTTTAAAATGACAAGCTTTACTAATTACCTCGCCAACCAGAGCATCATCGGAATCTAGAAAGCATATATACTCTCCATCCGCCTTCTCTAAGCCCAGATTTCTTGCACTAGAGACGCCAGCATTATCCTGATAAAAATAATTGAAACCATCATTCTGTTCAGCATAATCCCTGCAAAACGATGATGTTTCTGTTTTTGATCCATCATCAATTAGAATTACGTCATAATTAATACCTTTTATGTTCCGGACTGATTCGAAACATTCTGTTAATTTCTGTACAGGAGTATTATATATAGGTACTATAATGCTTAATTCTTTCTTCAAATCTATCTCTATCTCCCGTTCTATTTTTTCATCTGCGCAGCAATATCAGCATCCACAATCTCTTCCCCGGTTTTTCCCTTCAACTGCTCTTTGCTTTCCGCACTTAAACCATCATTGACCGTTGCAGCCAAATCACATGTACTGCATTGATCCAATTGCTCCTTAGTAACCTTACCATCCCTGTAATCACAGCAAATCTTATTTTCATACATCGAGTACGGTTGCTTGGTAAACAATGCCTTTGCTTTATGCCTTAGCACCCACCATGCTGGTTTCATAAAATACTTATGCATAGCCGGTGAAACCGAACCTATCATCCAGCACTGCCGGTCGCAACAACGAACCTTCTTGCGAACTACTTCCGCTTCCGGACTGTTCCACAACTCATCCCAGGTCTGTGAATTTAAATTACCCATAACCTCTTTATCTTTTGTTCCGTTACACGGCATAACATCTCCATAAGGATCTATAAAAAAGGTATCAAAGCTCATATCACACGGCAAAAGCCTTGGTTGCCCATAGATGTAATTGATTAATCCATGGTTAAAGTATGCACGAAACCATTTTTTAGGGCTGTTTGAGCGCAGAAGCTCATTAATCAAATTCTCAAAATTCTTCGCGACCATCGGACGATCATGAATAATATTCTTCGCCTCAACAAAATAAAAACTATTATGTAAGGATGCTGTGGCAAACTCCATTCCCAACTTATCTGAGATTTTGTACAACGGCACAAGGTCGGGAGCATTCTTATCCTGAACCGTCATTCCAAAGCCCACATCCTTGATTCCCATTTCCACGAGTTTCTTTAATGTGCCGTAACCACGCTGATAGCCATTCTGCAAGCCGCGAATCTCGTTGTTGGTCTGTTCCAGTCCTTCAATAGAAATGCGGATACCAACATCAGGAAATTCTTTGCACAAAGCCACAATACGGTCAGTAAAAAAGCCATTTGTAGAAATAACAATACGATCACTCTTCTTACGAAGTTCGGCAACCACATCTCTTATATCTGTTCGTATAAAAGGCTCCCCTCCGGTAATATTGGTAAAATACATCGGAGGAAGCTTCCTGATTGTCTCTATACTTATTTCTTCCTCCGGCTTGGAAGGTGCTTTATATCGGTTGCACATGGAACAGCGAGCGTTGCAACGGTATGTAACAATAACCGTTCCGTTTAGTTTTTTCTCTGCCATTACTTTTTAGCTCCTTTAATAAATTCATAATTGCCGCAAAAGCATATCTATGATTTCTTATTCGATGAAATCCTGCTAATATCAAAATACTTTCCAAATTCGAAATCCCAGCTATCTGGTTCAAATTTCGTAAATCCACCAAAATGATAAAAGGTCAGTTCCCCGAAAAATACTCTTCCTTCTTCTTCGTATAAATCTACTCTTACATGCGGGAAAGCAGACGACAGTTTTCTTGCTACAGCCACCATTTCATCAAATAGTTCAGGCTTCTGCAAATTATGATTATGCTTATGGCCGTTTGTTACGGGAAGCCAATTCCAATCCATATCAAAAAAATCAAACTTTAAATGCTCTGTCCCGCGCTCTGACGCAACAAACAAAAATCTGGGTTCTCCATCGAAACAGAAAAACTTGTAATCCTTGATCTGATTCTCATCCGAGCTTTCAATGAGTCTTTCTCCTATAATTCGGTATGGCAAATCATAATATGCCCATTCTTTTGTTTTTCCTGAAAAATGACGTTTTGAATATTGCTGTAATACTTTTTTCCCACTCTCCCATTCAAAATGTTCCTTATCATTACAAATCAGGACATCACCGCTCCCATTTGTCGGCTTAAGAACAAATTTTTGCGGCAAAGACGAAAAATCAATTTCTTCTACACTATTCCAGATTCCAAACATGTCGTTTAAATATATTTCACCAACAGTATCTCGGACATATTCCCTTACTTCATATTTATCAGCACACTTTTTGGCAAGTGGATCGCGCCAGTTGAGCTTATACCAGTTAATTTTTTCTGTGAATGCCTGTGGGTTATCCAGATTCAGTTTTCGGCCAAAAGCAACGCGATATGTAAGCTTAATATATCGCTCATCGCTCATCCAATCCAGTAATCCTGCCCGCCATAATCCGTAAATTATTTTTTCAGGATTATTCTTTATCCTTGTAAAGACACTCATTATTCAACCTCTTTTTCTTATTCACTCTAACTAGTACATCGAATATTAAATTGTTGATAGTTTGACTTACCTAAGCACATCTCGAAAATATTCAACAAAGCACCACTACGCCTCATTTTTTGGGATGATCTCTCGGAAAAGCATTATGCACCAAACTATCAAAAACTTAATTTACGCTGTACTAGTGGTAATACGAAGTGTTTCATTAGGATCAAATACTTTTTTTCTGCTATCCCTTAATTCTTTCAAATAATTTTATCAAATCATCATAGTGCTTCTCCGGAGCAAACTTGTCCTCTAACTTTCTTCTGCTATTTGACCCCATTGCTTTTACTTTCTCATCATCATCCAGCAACCTTATCTTTTCTGCCAGCTGTTCTGCATTTCCGGCTTCAAACAGATATCCATTTGCCCCATCCTGCACCAGTTCCGGAAGGCTGCCGATATTGCTGGCAATGACAGGCTTGGAATACTGGAACGATTCAAGAGCTGTATTCGGCAGATTGTCATACCAGATAGATGGTATCAGCGTAAACCTTGCCCCCTTAATAACCTCTTCCAACTCACTGCCGGACTTGTATCCTATGAACTCAATATTCGTAATTCCCCGTTCTTTTATATAAGCTTTTAATCTCTTTCCTTCATCTGTATCATCATTACCCATAATCCTGAGGATTCTATCCGGCATCTTTTCGTATGCTCTGACGGCTGTTTCCACGCCCTTTTCCTCATCAATACGCCCAAAATACAGTCCATATGTTCCAACAACAGGCTCACCCACTTCCGTTCTGCTCGTTGTAAACGTAGGGATACAGTAAATTTTTCCCGCATCATAACCATTCGCCACCAACTTCTGTTTAAGGAAATTAGAAGGCGTAACAAATGCGTCAACGTTGTCATATACATGGAGCCACCCATGCACCTTCATTGAAAACACCCGGATCACCGATGCTGCCAGGGATCCCTTAACACAGCGATTTTTAATGCAGGACTTATAACCGCTACTCAGGCAATCCTCACAAATTTTCTTATCATGCAGAAAATCGAATCGTGGGCAAAGCATGAAATAATCTGACAACCTGGAAACAACTGGCACTCCCATTTCCTTTGCCCCTTTCAGGACACTTGGCGAAAGTTTGTTCACAAAATGAATCGTATAAACAATATCCGGCTTTACATCCGCAATCTCCTTTTTGATGGCCTTCTTCACTTCCAATGAATAAACACTGCGGGCTATCATCTGCCACACTGTTTTCGGTGTTTTTTTATATTCATCAAAATATGTGGCATCACGGCTGCCGATTGGCTCCACAAAATATTTGGAATACTCTGTCTCCACATTCCTGTTCGAGTGGATAGAAAACGGAATAACCTCATGCCCATGTTCTTCCAATAATTTCTTTATATTGAACATATATTTTTCCGGGCCGCCGGAAACAAAATATCTGTAATTTACTAATAGAATACGCATTATCTTCAATTCCTTATATGAGTGCTGTGGTTAGTCACGCTGGAAAAGATCGCGTGTGTACACTTTATCTTTCACATCATCCAGTTCAGAACTATAGCGATTCGCTATAATCGCCTGTGATTGTTCTTTGAAGCTGTCCAAATCATTCACGACCTTACTTCCGAAGAAAGTGGAGCCATTTTCGAGAGTTGGTTCATAAACAATTGCTGTGGCTCCTTTCGCCTTAATCCGTTTCATTACTCCCTGGATGCTGCTCTGCCGAAAATTATCACTGTTGCTTTTCATAGTCAGGCGAAACACACCAATCATAACTTCTTTCTCCTTCTCACTGTTCCAGCCCTCATTCGCTTCATAGGCACCGGCAATCTCCAACACCCGGTCAGCGATAAAATCTTTCCTTGTTCTGTTGCTGTCCACGATCGCCTGGATCAGGTTTTCGGGGACATCTTCATAGTTGGCCAGAAGCTGCTTTGTATCTTTCGGCAGGCAGTATCCGCCATATCCAAAGGAAGGATTATTGTAATGCGATCCAATACGGGGATCCAGGCAAACCCCCTCGATGATCTGCCGTGTATTTAACCCTTTCATCTCTGCGTATGTATCCAGTTCATTGAAATAAGAAACACGGAGTGCCAGATATGTATTGGCAAAGAGCTTTACCGCTTCTGCCTCGGTATAACCCATGATGAGAGTATCAATATTCTCTTTTATTGCCCCCTCCTGCAACAATCCGGCAAAGGTATTCGCGGCCTTGACCAGACGGGCATTCTCAACATCTGTCCCGACAATAATGCGGGAAGGATAGAGGTTATCATACAAAGCTTTGGACTCCCTTAGGAATTCCGGGCTGAAAATAATATTGTCACAATGGAATTTTTTTCTTACATTAGCTGTATACCCAACCGGGATAGTAGATTTGATAACCATAACCGCATCCGGGTTATACTGAATCACCAGCTTAATTACATCCTCAACAGCCGACGTGTCAAAGAAATTCTTTTTACTGTCATAGTTTGTCGGTGCAGCAAACACTACAAAATCAGCATCGCGATATGCCTCTTCTGCATCTAATGTGGCAGTCAGGTCAAGTTCCTTTTCTGCCAGATATTTCTCTATATATTCATCCCGAATCGGTGACTTTCCCCGATTTATCAGGTCTACCTTTTCCGGAACAATATCCAAAGCCATTACTTTGTTATGCTGGGCGAGAAGCGTGGCAATGGAAAGTCCCACATATCCTGTCCCGGCTACCGCTATATTCATATTAGTCATTATTTTCACCCTGTATCCTTATGACGCCTGCAGGTATCCCCCACAGTTCCCCCGATTTATCAGCTCATATAAAACTCTTTATACCATTCAGCGAATTTCCGCAGCCCGTCTCTCAGACTTGTAGCAGGCTTATATCCAAAGTCTCTCTCCAATGCGGAGGTATCTGCATATGTAACCGGCACATCTCCCGGCTGCATCGGGACCAGCTCCTTATGGCTTTCAAAATCATAATCTTCTTCCAGCACACCCGCACGGACCAGTTCCTGCTGAAGAATATCTACAAAATCAAGGAGATTTTCCGGGCAGTTATTCCCTATATTATAGAGAGCATATGGAGGAATCGGCAGGCCGTCCTCCCCCATAGCCCTGTCTGGCGCTTTCCTCATCACGCGGACCACTCCCTCAACGATATCATCGATATAGGTAAAGTCACGCTTACAGTTGCCATAATTAAAAATCTGAATTGTTTTCCCGGCCCGCAGTTTATCTGTAAATCCAAAGTACGCCATATCCGGCCTTCCTGCCGGACCATAAACCGTGAAAAACCGCAACCCAGTGGATGGAATATCATAAAGCTTGCTGTAAGCATGCGCCATCAGCTCATTGCTTTTCTTTGTCGCTGCATACAGGCTTACCGGATTATCAACTTTATCCTCTATGCTATAGGGAACTTTTTTGTTGCTCCCATATACAGAAGACGACGAGGCATAAACCAAATGCTCCACCGGGTAATTCCGGCAAGCCTCCAGAATATTAAAAAAGCCAACCAGATTGGATTCCACATAGGCATCAGGATTGGATATGGAATACCTCACTCCGGCCTGAGCCGCCAGGTTCACAACTATCTGTGGTTTATACTGCTCGAACAGAGACATGGTAAGCACCTTATCCGCTATATTTCCCCTGATAAAGGTAAAACCTGGATATTCCGCCAGTTGCCTGAGCCTGTATTCTTTGATTGTCACATCATAGTAGTCGTTCACATTATCAACTCCTATGATTTTTACTCCCTCTATCTCTTCTGATAACCGCTGCGATAGGCTTGCCCCGATAAATCCAGCCGCACCTGTCACAAGGATTGTCTTACCCCTTAAATCAATTTTCATACTTAATAACACCCGTATCTGTCTGCAAAAGGACTTGCCTGTAGGCATTTATCGTTACTTTTGCGACATCCTCCCAACTGTATTTCGCGCAAATAAACGCAATCGCTTCTTTTTTATACCTCTTTACTGCCTCATCGTCCTCACAAAGCTCCTGCAGTTTTCCCCTAAGTTCTCCCACATCGCTCTGCCGGAACACCACAGCTTTATCTTCCACAACCTCCGCGCACTCCTCGATATCACTTGCCACGCAGCAGTTCCCATAGCTCATAGCCTCCAGCAGGCTCAGCGGCATCCCTTCCAGGTCACTCGGCAGCACATACACATAAGCGTTGCTGTACAGTTCTTCCCTCAGCCTCCCGGCCACAAACCCGGTAAAAATCACGTTTTCATTTTTACCGGCCATCTCCCGCAGTTCCTTCATAAACTCATCTGTATCGGAGGAGCCTCCGGCAATCACCAGTTTCTTATCTGTCTTAAGCCCCTGGTAGGCCTCGATCAGATAACGCAGCCCCTTCTCCGGGACAACCCGCCCCAGAAACAGGATGTAATCATCTTTTCTTAACCCGAATCTCTCCGTGATCTCCTTTGCTTCCCTAACTTCCGGCCGGCTCACACCGTTTGGTATAAACACGGTTTTTCTCTCATATGTTTCACGGAAGTAATCCTGTACGCCCCTGCTGAGTACAATAATCTCCGATGCAAACCGGACCGCCATCTTCTCACCGATTTTTATGTACCTGGAACCCAGCCCGGATTTCCACTTCTCGCGCTTATGGTCGATCCCATGGATCGTTGCCACACACTTTTTACGGAACAGCGCCGGTATCCACATCCAGAAGCAGGGGCCTTCGGCATGGAAATGGATCACATCATATTTCCCGAAAGCTGCCTTTACCGCTGCAAAAAAACTGCTTGACACCGCCGCCAGGCCCTTCCTGTGTATCGTAAAGACCGTTTTCAACGTTACGCCTTTGTATTCTTTTAATCCCCCGTTATTGCAGCCCGTCCGGTTGTAGCAGGTCACTTCGCATCCCATCTCTGCCAGCCGCGGCGCCAGTTCCTCTACCACAACCTCGATACCGCCGCGGGAGGAATCCATCGCAGGGACCGTCTTATGCCCCAGCATCGCGACCCTGAGGGGAGCGCTTTCTTCTGTTTTCATTTTTCACATAACTCCTCTCAAAAACTCTTCGTATATCTCTTCCCGAACAGCTTGGCCGCCAGGAACGCACACACTTTCCTCACCCAGTGCACCCTTCCCAGCACCACCATCGGCAGCTCCCGGTACGCATACCCGTGATGCACGATCC
>JAJPXG010000009.1 GCA_021205565.1 Lachnospiraceae bacterium
TTCTTTTGCGCTGCGTGCAGCTGGGCATCAGCATAAGGGATTTGGATTTACTGACTATCGGGCTTGTGAACGATATGTATTGTGAAAGCGGCAATGACTCCTATTCATACGCGCGTCTCGGAACCCAGGAAGATTTTGACCGTTTCTGAACGGATTTTCTGGTTGCTTTAATGGCTGTATTCGGATATACTTTAGAGCAACCAGTCTTCGAATACAGGCTGATAAATCGGAAGTTGCAAATCGGGAGAATATTATGGATTGGAAAACAGTGAAAAAAATAGATGCCCATGTGCATCTGGTTCCGCCGGAGACACTGGAGTGGATCGATGGCGTATGGAAACAGGCAGACCCAACTGTTTATCTGGAACTGATGGAAAAATATCATGTAGAGAAAGCGCTTCTCGTCCCAATCAACGAGGGGGCAACCTATTATCGGGACTGTAGCCAGACAAATCAGTGGCTTGGCAGTATGGTGGATCGTTCAGATGGGAAATTTATTGCTTTTGCAGATGTTCTTCCTACGGGTGGCTACTTCTATGATACCGCGCCTTATTCCCTGGAGCAGGCAGTGACAGAGTATGGGCTGAAAGGACTGAAGCTACACCCGTCGAATTTGGGCGTTCCGATTGACTCGCTGGAGATGGTGCCGGTCGTCCGCAAGGCATGTGATTTACATGTACCGATTATGATTCATTCCTACCCGTATGGCAGAACCGATTTCTCGCTGTGCGCACCAGATCGGATACATAATCTTTCAAGGGTTTTCCCAGATGGCACATTTATCATATCTCACCTGGGAGGTTGCCGCTGGCAGGATGCGCTTGAGGGTTCGGAGTATGTGGACATTTCCACTTTTCTACCAGAACTTGTACGGATTTATGGTATTCCACTGGCAAATCAAATCTTAAGAGAATTTGGTGCAGAGAGGCTGATTTTTGCGACTGATTATCCACAGGTATATGGAGTGGAGCCGCAAGACATTTATAAAACGTATTGTGACATCCTAAATCAAATGGATTTTACTGACGAGGAGATTGAGAGAATCGCATTCCGAAATATTAGCGAGATTTTAAGCTTATCAGAGTGATGATTTTGACAGTGTTAGAAAGAAAAGCAATCCTCAGTCTCAAATTTACAATCCGAGAGCAGAGATGAAGTGCAACTTCCAGTTTATCGAGGTGATGCCATGACAGAACGAAAAGAAATTTGGGTCAATCATTTTTCTCGTGGCAGTGTTAATCCCACGAGAAAAATGATTGACCCAAAGTTTTTTGTAGAGGCGGACTGGAGAGGAAAAAAAGTTGGTTTGGCACTTTATGAAAAACTGATTAATGAACTGAAAGCAAAAGAATACAGATATGCCGTCTTAGATACACCGTCGGTTGCCAGGAAATCTCATGAGTTTTATGAAAGAGCCGGACTTAAGAAGATTAGCAAAGAAGAACTGCCGTTCAAATATGAATATCCTGACAGGAATTCATATTTATACCTGCTGAGTATAGGGAAGCAGTAGAATCTGGAAAACAATCCATGCAAGCCGCTGACGGGCAGTGAATTGCACAGAAGAAAGGAAGACAACACACTATGAACAATCATACGCTGGTGACTTTAAAAAAGGGCGAGGGACGCACGATTAAGTCCGGCGGCCTCTGGATCTATGACAACGAAATCGGGAGCATTACCGGAACATTTCATAACGGAGATATGGTAACCGTGCATGATTTTGACGGATATCCGCTGGGACGGGGGTTCATTAACCAGAATTCCAGAATCCGCGTTCGCCTTATGACACGGAATGCCGGGCAGGAGATTGACGAGGCATTTCTGCGCATGCGCCTTAAGAACGCGTGGGATTACAGAAAGAAGACGATGGGGCTTTTATGCGGAGCTGATTGTAAGGATGAAAAGAGCGTGCGCAGCTGCAGCTGCCGACTGGTATTCGGCGACGCGGATTTCCTGCCGGGGCTGGTTATTGATAAGTACGCGGATGTTTTAGTGGTGCAGTCGCTGGCTCTTGGAATCGATCGGTTTAAAGAACAGATCGTAACGATTCTGAAAGAAATTCTGGCAGCAGACGGCCTTGCCATCCGGGGAGTTTATGAACGAAGCGATGCCAAAGAGCGTGAAAAGGAAGGCATGGAGCGCACAAAGGGCTTCCTGGGAGCGGAATTTGACACGAAAGTCCCGATTACAGAGAATGGCGTGAAATATATTGTGGATGTGCAGGATGGACAGAAGACCGGATTTTTCCTGGATCAGAAATACAATCGTCTGGCCATTCAGAAGCTGTGCCGGGGCGCGAGGGTGCTGGACTGCTTTACACATACGGGTTCCTTTGCGCTGAATGCGGGAATCGCCGGGGCGGCGGATGTGCTGGGCGTGGACGCGTCTGAGCTGGCGGTGGCGCAGGCCCAGGAGAATGCCCGCCTGAATGGACTTCAGGATACTGTGCGATTTGAATGTCACGATGTGTTTGAACTGCTGCCGGAACTGGAAAGCAAGGGAGAGATCTACGATGTGGTGATTCTCGATCCGCCCGCTTTCGCAAAATCCCGCAGCTCGATCAAAAACGCCGCGAAGGGCTATCGGGAAATCAATCTGCGCGGCATGAAGCTCGTGAAAAACGGCGGTTATCTGGCAACCTGCTCCTGCTCTCATTTCATGGGTTATGAGACCTTTACGCAGGTGATCGGTCAGGCCGCGCGGAGCACGCATAAGCGCCTGCGTCAGGTTGAATTCCGCACCCAGGCGCCGGATCATCCGATTCTCTGGGCGGCGGATGAAAGCTATTATCTGAAATTTTATATTTTCCAGGTGGTGGAGGAGGAATGAGAAATTAAGAAGTGGTTATGGATGTTTCCCGTGATACCGTGAGCGTCCTTTGCTCAGGATATGTTGAATCAATTTCCCCAAATGAGTGTTGGTATTATCCTTTGAGACTATGCTATGATGTATGTAATGCATGGCATTGCTGAAATTGTAATGCAATTACCGGATGCCCGTGATAAGCAGGATGAGAGGAGATGGGGAAATTGGAAACATCTGATATTTCAGGAGCCATGAAACGGGTGGGACGGCATCAGTTTTTTGTGAGCCTGATCAACGTCCTGATGGGGCTTGTCGCAGCCAGAATGGCAGCCAAAGCAGTTACACTGGCCATCGCAGGTGATGTGAAAAATACCTGCAGGACAGCGGTTGTACTGACGGCGATGGTGATCATCTTAAGGGCGGTGACTGCGTTCGCAAAGGCGATTCTGAAAAAGGAAAAATCAAAGGTTCTGCAGGAGTACCGCATGTGCATTTACCGGGAGCTTTTACAGCTACCGCTTACCCGGTTATATTTCAATGACCGCGGACGGAGCATGGAAGGACTGACCGATGATCTGGACGAGGCCGCGAAGCGGGACATGGAACTGAAGCCGGAGCTCTTCGTCAGTATGATAACGGTGATATCCTACGGAACTTTTATTGGGTATTACAGCCCTGTGACCGCCGGGATTCTGGTGCTGTTGTCACTGCTGCAGCTTTTCCCACCGTTGATTGTCAGGAAATATATGCAGGTGAATTATGACGACTGCCGTGAGATTGAGGCAAGACTGGATGTTTTTTTCCTGGAAGCCTACCGCGGTTTTTCCACGATGAAGCTGTACGGCCTGTCAGACTGGATGGTCCGGAAGCTGAAAGGGCTTCATACAGATTATACCAGAATTGGGAACCGCTCCATTTTAACAGGACATGCCGAGAGTTCGATGGAGACTCTGCTGCAAAATATCCTTCAGTACGGGACTTACGGCCTGATTGGCTATCTGGTGCTTGTTGGTCTGACGTCGATGGAGGCTGCAGTTAGTGCAGTTGCGCTTTCTTCTTCTTTCTTTGCTGCGGTGCTTTCCGTTTTTCAGACTATTCCGGAATTTGGAACGGTAAAGGTGGCTGAGAAACGCCTGCACGCATGGCTTGCGCCGGACGCAGAGCGGGTGACGGATACGAGCAAAAACGGAGGAGAAGCTGCCGTAGATGACGGTGTCCATACTGGCTTTTCGGATACAATTGAAAATACCGGAACGATGGAGAGGAATAGTAAAGAAAACTCGTTGGCCTTTGACGCGGTATGGTATCAGTATTCTGAACAGAGTATAACGATTCGCGATTTCAGCGAGACCGTCGAAACCGGCGTCACGCTGATACGCGGCGTAAACGGAAGCGGTAAATCCACGCTTTTAAAGCTGGCAGCCGGTCTTTTGCCTGTGCAGTCCGGAACCCTGACCGTGCAGGGCGTGCAGCCGGATCGGCTGCCGCCGGGGTGCTTCCCGAGGGATATTCTGTTTCTGCCGCAGGAGGATTTAAAGATTGCTGTTTCTCCTGCGGAGCTTTATGGGATGGTGGAAGGACTTTCTCATAAGGAGGCGTTTCAATGCGCGCTTTCCTTTGGCCTGACGAGGGAGCAGCTTGAGAATCAGAAGATTGCTCAGCTTTCCTCCGGGCAGCGCAAAAAGGTTTACCTGGCAATGGCTTTCACACTTGGTTCCCCCATATTGCTGCTGGATGAGCCGGATAATGGGCTGGATGCGCAGGGAGAAGAGAGGCTGTTTACGCTTCTGGCTGACAGAAAGAAAGCAAAGATTGGAGAAAAGCCTCTGATTACGGTGGTAGTAACGCATGATTCTGCGCTGGATAAAGCGGCGGATCGACTGATCGTGCTTGCTCCTGCGCCGGATGAAGGGCCTGACCGGGTGAATGAACCTGAGAAAAGGGGATTTGGCAGACAGGAGGCGCGGATATGAGAGCAGAACGAAAACAGATGATCATCGACTGCGGGCGGGCGATGAATCTGACTGCCGTCACTTATGGCCTGACAGAGCTGATTTCAGGTCTTCTGACTACTTATACAGCTGCAGTGTTGGGAGAGTTTGCGGACACTGTTCTGACACTGGATCTGACGGCAGGCCGGGAAATGCTGCTTCGGCTGCTGCTCTGTATCCTGCAGCTGGCAGTTGTCTTACCGGTTCTTTCCGCGGCCCCGGAGCTAATGATGTTTTCCGCTTCCCTGCGGCACGAAAGGATGGTATTTCGCCGCTTCCTGAATAAAAAGTATTCTGCCTTCCGTTCGATGGAGGAGGGAGATCTGACTTATCTGGTTTCCGAGGAGTCGAATCAGATGCGGATATACTGGACTTTTATTGTAAGGTATCTGATTGCACTTCCTTTTCTGACAATCTATCTGTTTTACTGTGCCTTTCGGGTGAGTGTGATATATACTTTCGTGGTTTTTGCGATTTCACTGTTTAAGCTTTTTGCGCCAATCGCGGTTAGAAAGCTGCGGGCCGGATATGACAGAGAAACCAGAACCTACAAAAAAAGTCGCAGAAACCTTGAAGTTATGCTGACCGGACAGGCCTGGATGGTTCGCATTTACGGGATTCAGAAGGGCGTCCTGAAAAAGCTTTCGGCTCTGTATGAGGACTATTATGGAAGGGTACTGAATAAAAGCGCCGTGCTGGATGCGGTGACAGATGAAATCAGCAAAGGACTGGATACCTTCTGTGTGCTGCTGATTTTAGTCTGCGGTGTGATTCTGGCGGCAAACGGAAGAATTACCGTGGGTGTCATTGCTGCCATGTACGGGTATTTTCCCGTCTTTGATTTACTGATTGGATATGTGCAGTATCTTGTAAAATATGTCCCGATTCTGTATAATATTTTTGACAAGGTGGAGCTCCTTTATCGGGACCCGGAGGAGGATTTTTCTCCTTCCGCAGACAGAAAAATAACCGGGGAATTTCAGCGGCTGGACTGCGAAAATCTGAGCTTTTCCTATGGAGATACAAAGGTTTTTGAGGGTCTGAATCTTTCCCTGAAAAAAGGAGAAAAGCTGCTGCTGACCGGAGAAAACGGAAGCGGGAAGACGACGCTGTTCCGGATCCTCTGCGGTCTGGAGGATGATTACGGCGGGAAATTAGCATGGTTCTGGTCAGAAGAGACAGAAAGGGCGTCAGAAACGCAGCGTACAGGGGAGACAGAGACATTGGCGCCCGTATACCTGCATCGCTGTGGGGACGAACTGTCGCCTGTACAGCTGCGCCGCAGGGCTGCAGTGGTGGAGCGGGACGATTATTTATTTGAAGGAAGTGTGCGGGAGAATGTACGGCTCGGGGATCCGGATGCTTCCGACGGGCAGGTGGATGCAGTCTTAAAACAGCTGGGCATTTCACATCTGGCTGACCGCCTGGTCGGCACAGATCATAAAAATCTTTCCGGCGGTGAGCAAAAACGCGTGGCCATTGCCAGAGCGCTGCTGAAGGACGCGGATATTTTCTTCCTGGATGAGCCGGACAATGGACTGGATCAGGCTACACGCGCCTGGCTGATTCGCTGGTTGAATGAGACGGAGCGGACTGTAGTGCTGGTTTCCCATGACCCGGAGCTTGTGACGGAAATTACGGTGGATTGTCAGTTTCAGATGGGGATATGAATTTTTATTGTCTGTTCAGGTGCTATATCAAAGGAGAAATTAAAAATTATGAGTCATACGATCGGCTTTAACATCAGGCGTCTTCGTAAAGCGGCGGGGATGACGCAGGAACAGCTTGCCTGCAGGCTGAATGTCAGCTTCCAGACCGTCTCAAAATGGGAGAATGACCTTATGGCGCCTGATCTGAGCCTGCTTCCGGTTCTGGCGGAGGTGTTTCAGGTTTCTATCGATGAACTGCTGGGATATAACGGGAAGGCGAGAAAGACTGAAATTCAGAAGCTGTCGCTGAAAGCCTGGAAATATCGCAAAGAGGGAGATTTGAAAGCCGCGGAAAATCTGCTGCGGCAGGGACTCTTACAGTATCCGGGAGACGATACCCTGCTGAATTGCCTGCTGTATGCTGTGGAAGATCGGACGGAACGAATGGGCATTGCGACATCTCTTTGCGAGACGACAGCCGATGCTGAAGTCCGCTATGATGCGCTGCGTTTTCTGGCGGAGGATTATGCGACTGAGGGAAATTACGATATGGCGAAAGCCATGCTTGACAGAATACCGGAGCTTTATTTTACAAAGCTTTCGGTTGCGGCGCAGATCCTGCCCGGAGAGGACAAAAAAGTCAACGCTGAGAAGCAAAAATGGATCAGCCTTGAGGGAATGGTCATAATGATGGCAGAGCTGAGCCGCTATTATCAGGAGACAGGGGAAGCGGAGCTGGCGAAGAAGGAGCGTGACAGGGCGGAAGAACTGATTACCCTGTTTCAGCCAGATATGAATTTTGCGGATGCACTGAGGGAAAAATTACAGGTATGTTTTTAAGGCGGCCGGAAGGCCGCCTTAAGCTATTACGACGGTGTGCCTTAAGATTTAAGCCCGGCGGGTTTTTAGCTTTTCCTCCGTGTGCGCAATTTTTCTCTCAATCCACTTAAAAAGTGTCGTCAGGTAGCGATATACCGGTTCTACCGCAATAGCGAAGACGATCAGCAGCATCAGGCATTCTCTGGAAATACTGCTGACCGCGTAGACGTCCGGCAGGAAAATGCAGAACAGAATGAAGCCGGCGACACACAAAATGACAATGCTCCAGTCGCGCACGTTCTTAGGATCCGTTACCTGATAAAGCAGCATGAAGCCGACAATGGCGAGCAGCACCAGGGCGGATGTGGATATACTTGCTGAGTCGATCTCAAAAACAATTCCGAAGACGGTCAGCGCAGCAACAGCGATCATGTCCGTCAGGCCGCCCGGCAGGGCTTTTAACATCACATTGGAGATAAAGCGCCCGTGGATTCTCTCACTGCTCGCCCGCATGGACAGGAAGAAACCGGGAACTCCGATTGCCCACATGGAGATCAGAGATATCTGGGAAGCCTCCAGCGGATAGGTGATGGCGGTTGCCACGGAGAAAAGCGACAGCAGGAAGGAAAAGATATTTTTTACCAGGAAAAGGCAGGCGGAGCGTTCAATGTTGTTGACCACGCGCCGACCTTCCAGCACCACGTCCGGCATGCAGGAAAAGGCGGAATCCAGCAGCACAACCTGCGAGGCCTGGGCCGCGGCGTCGCTGCCGGAGGCCATGGCTACGCTGCAGTCCGCGTCTTTTAAGGCCAGCACATCGTTCACGCCGTCGCCGGTCATGGCGACCGTGTGCCCCTGTGCCTGCAGAGATTTGACAAACTGCCGTTTCTGCTCAGGCGTGACGCGTCCGAAGACGGTATATTTTTTGATGGCGTAGTCGATGTCTTCCTGCGTTTCGAGTGTGGTGGCGTCGACATATTTTTCCGCGTTTGCGATCTGCGCCTCTTTCGCCGCCTCCGATACGGTCAGGGGGTTGTCGCCGGAGATGACCTTGATAGCCACGCCCTGCTCCGCAAAATAGGAGAAAGTGGCAGGCGCCGCTTCCCGGATGGGGTTGGAGAGCAGAATCAGTCCCAGCGGCGCCGCAGTCTGCGTCAGCGGCTCACCGTTGATTTCGCCGTCATAGGAGGCGAAGACCAGTACCCGGTACCCTCTTGCGGAATAATCACTGATTTCCTTTTCATACTGGGAAAAGTCATCCCGCAGCACCATCTCCGGTGCACCCAGCACGTAACCGCCGTCTGCAAATGTGACACCGCTGTATTTGACCGCGGAGGAGAAGGAGGTCACTTTGACAGCCTGTTTTCCGGTGTTTTGCGTGAAATGCTCCTTGACGGCCTCCATGGTCTGGTTGTCGTTTTTCATGGCGGCGGCGAAGTCGCCCAAAAGCGCTGAGAGCGAAGGCAGGTCGTCTGCAGTACTCTGCCCGATGGGGAGCAGGTCCTTCACCTCCATCTTATTTTCTGTGATGGTACCGGTTTTATCCACGCAGAGCACATCGACTCTGGCCAGTGTCTCAATGCTTTTCATGTCATGGAGCAGGACACGTTTTCTGGCCAGGCGCATGGAGCTGGCGGCCAGGGCGATGCTGGTCAGCAGATACAGTCCCTCCGGGATCATGCCCACCAGAGCGGCTACGGTGGAAGTGATGCTTTTGGCAAATGTTTCGCCTGTGACGGTATAGCTTTGAACGAAGAGCGCGATTCCGATCGGAATCAGCGCGATTCCCACGACCATCAGCAGGCGATTTAAGGAGCGCATCATTTCTGACTGCTCACCCTTTTTCATGGCCTTTGCTTCAAGTGTCAATTGTGAAATGTAGGAATCCTGCCCCACAGAGGTCAGTCTGGCATGGCATTCGCCGGACACCACGAAGCTGCCGGAGATCAGCTCTTCTCCCGGCCCTTTCATGACGGATTTGGACTCGCCGGTCAGCAGGGATTCATTGATCAGTGCTTCGCCCTCCAGAATGACAGCGTCCGCGCAGACCTGATTTCCTGGGTGAAAAATCACAATATCGTCCCGCACAAGCTGATCAGACGGCACAGACTGAATCTGGCCGTCACGAACCACGTCCGTCTTCGGCGCTGCCAGCATATTCATTTTGTCAAGCGTATTCCTGGCGCGAAGCTCCTGAATTATCCCGATCAGGGAATTGATAATCAGAACAGGCAGAAAAGTCAGATTGCGAAAAGACCCGACCACGCACAGCAGAATGGCCAGAATCAGAAAAATCAGATTGAAATATGTGAGAAGATTTTTGCGGATGATAGAGCCTGTGCTTTCCCGGCCGGTATCGACAGCTGTGTTGGCCCAGCCGCCATTCAGGCGCTCCTCCGCCTGCGCCGCAGATAAGCCGGACTGATTATCCGCCTCCACAACCGCGACCTCGGCCCTTACCGCTTCCTCGGCTTCCGTATGCTTCCTCCACCTGTTCCATTCCGCCATATTTCAAATCTCCTGCATATTCTGAGAAATGTCTGTGTGTTTCTGTTTTTGCTTTCATCCGGAAAGAGCGAAAATGCATGGCTGCATTTTTCCATATAAAAGGAATTATACCCTATTTTCCACAATACGAATTTTAAATATTCCTAAAGATTGTGTGTAA
>JAJPXG010000047.1:0-13625 GCA_021205565.1 Lachnospiraceae bacterium
GTGGGTGACCGCAGCATGTACCTTTGCCTTCCCCTGCACAAGGATAAATCCGGAGGCCTGACAGCCGTACAGCGATATAGGAATCCCGTTTAAAGTAGTTGTAGGTTCAAAAAAAGCAGAAGTTAAAAGCCATTCTGGCTACTCATATTATATACAATTCATCTCCGAAAAACAACTGCTAATTTGTGGATTCGGAAATTTGTTGCTGCATCGGATGTATGGCAGACGCTTTTGCACATGTGGATAAATGGCTGTGAATAATTTCCAAAACCCGGACATACATTAAGCAAAAGACAAAACCGGGAGAGCTGAATGCGTATCAATCAGGACGAGCATGTTACGCGGGCACGCTTCAGACGTCTGCGTTTCAAATGGACTTTATTCTTTTTGCTGCTTTTTGTATTTCTGATTTTTTTTCATTTACATAATGATGAAGGAAATGAAGAAAATCAGGAGAGAATGACGGAGGAAGAAATCAATGTGGAGGATATCGAAAGGCTGAGAGAAAGCCCGGACATACGTGTATTGATTCAGTCCGGTAATTATGAAGGAATTTATCACAAAAGTGTTGAAATAATGCTCCCGGACGGTGGATATCTTTTGTATTATCGGAATAATGGATGGACGAAGCATACCATTGCGGCCGGGGAAACGGTGGTAATTGCGCAAAAAGGCGGCGATTATAATCTTTCCAAAGACGAGACAGCGGTCCTGCTTCCGGCCAAAACGGATGGCGTTACGGTAATCGGGAGCATTGTAAGAAACCGCAGTACCTGCGATTATCCTGGAAGAATTGAGATTTCCGTTTCCGGGGATGGTCTGACTGTCGTGAATGTGCTGCCGCTTGAGACCTATTTAAAGCTGGTGGTGCCCAGTGAGATGCCTGCTTCTTTTGACATGGAGACATTAAAGGCACAGGCCATTCTGGCCAGAACATACGCTTATCACTACCTTCTGAGTCCCGCCTACGAGGAGCAGAATGCCCATGTGGACGACAGCATTTCTTTTCAGGTATATGGGAATCTGGACGCAAACGAAGCGACAGATGAAGCTGTTGAGAGTACAGAAGGGGTGCTTTTATTTGACGGGAATAATCTGGCTGAGGTCTATTATTATTCTACTTCCTGGGGATTTGGTACGGACGGTACTGTCTGGGGAGGTGACGGGCAGACATACCTTAGGTCGGTCAGAATCGGCCCTGGTGTTCTGTACAACAGTCTGCTGAATCTGACGGAAGAAGACGCCGAGACATATCTTCTGCAATATCTGAAATCAGAATTGGTTTTTCGAAGTATGATGGATGAGCCGTTTGTCCCGGCATATGAGTCTGCACTTCCATGGTATCGATGGCAGGCGGTGAATGAATCTGTGGATGTAACAGAGATGGAAAAGCGGCTGAAAGAACGATATGCCTCTGATCCGTCATCGGTTCTGACGCAAAATAAAGATGGCAGTTTTTCTGCCGGTAATATAAAAAATATTGGTACCCTTCAGAACATTGAAGTATATGAGCGCGGAGAAGGCGGAATTGTGGAGAGCCTTCTGATTACCGGCAGCAAAAATACATATCTGGTGAATCGTGAATATAATATTCGTTATGTGCTTTGCTCCTCTGACGTACTGATTACAAGACAGGATGGCGTGACTGTCGATGGAAACACATTGCTGCCAAGCGGATTTTTTTATATTTTAACTACCAAAACGGGACAAAATGGTTTATCATATACGTTACGCGGCGGTGGTTACGGTCACGGCGTTGGCATGAGCCAGAATGGCGCCAATCAGATGGCGCGCGTGGGCCTAAGCTGCGAAGAGATTCTGTCGTTTTATTTTCTGGATACAAGATTGGTGAAATATGAAGGAACTGATTCATAATATTTATTCTTTTGTTCACGGAGCAAGTGAGCATGACCTGGCCAGCAACGCTGCTGCGACGGCATTTTTTACCCTGCTGTCCTTTATTCCGATTCTGACGGTTGTCAGCAGTATTCTGCCATATACGGCTGTGACGGAGACTATGGTACTGGAAATCATAACCGCCATTTTCCCACAGGTGACGGAGAGCTTTTTTGCTTCTCTGATTACCTACATTTATGACACCAGCGCGGGAGTGATTTCCTTTTCCATAGTTACGGCAGTCTGGTCCGCCGGGAAGGGCATGCTCTCCCTGATCCGCGGCATGAACGAAATCTTCCATGACCATGAGGAGCGCGGTTATATGAAGCTGCGCATCATTTCCAGCGTATATATGCTTCTTTTGATAGCCGTCATCCTGCTGGTACTGGTGGTGGGCGTCTTCGGTCAGAGCATTATTCATTATCTTTTTGCAGATTTCCCGGTCATTTTACAGGCGCTGGAACATTTCATGAGCTATCGTTTCCTTCTCTCCATTCTGCTGATGGGTGTGATTTTTACTCTGATGTACACCTATCTGCCAAACAGAAAGACGAGTATCAGAAAGCAGGTATTACCGGGCTTTCTGGCCTCCGCCTGCAGCACGGTATTTTCGTACGGATTTTCCATCTACGTGGATTATTTTAACGATTTTTCGTATTACGGCGGCCTGAGTATTATTATCATAATCATGTTCTGGCTGTATTTTACGATGTATATCGTCCTGTACGGAGCGTATCTGAGCCTGGTGATCAACGGGGAGGACTGACAGTTTGCCTTTCAAAAGAGGTTGACAGTTTAAAAATAAACGGATATCATAAATGAATGCAGTGATTCTTTATACAACAAGGAGGATATCATGGAACAAAAGAACATCTGGAATAAATATGATTCGGAGACGATTGATAAAGTCAATGTACTGGCCGATTCATATCGCGCATTTCTGGATAACGGTAAGACGGAGCGGGAGTGCATTGATCAGACAGTGGAAATGATCGAGGAAGCCGGCTACGTTTCTCTTGCAAAGGCCATCGAGGAAGGCAGAAAGCTTTCCGTCGGCGACAAGGTTTATTATGTACATATGAATAAATCCATCGCCATGTTTCAAATTGGCACCAAACCGCTGACAGAGGGAATGAATATCCTGGGCGCGCATATCGAATCCCCGAGAATTGATATCAAGCAGAATCCGCTTTATGAGGACAGAGAGTTTGCCTATCTGGACGCACATTATTACGGCGGCATCAAAAAATATCAGTGGGTGGCGTTGCCCCTTGCTCTTCACGGCGTTGTGGTGAAAAAAGATATGAGCACCGTGATTGTGAATATCGGTGAGGACGAGGATGACCCGGTATTTTTCATTTCCGATATTTTGGTGCACCTGGCGCAGGAGCAGATGGCGAAGCCTGCGGGAAAAGCCATTTCCGGAGAGGCGCTTGATCTGATTGTCGGCAACCGCCCAATTACGGAGGAGCCCGCAAAAGAGGATGAGGAAGGTGCCGAAAAGCCTGAAAAGGAAAAGGGCGGTCCAGCCAGAGATGCGGTTAAAAAAGCCGTTCTGGAAATCTTAAAAGAGCAGTACAACATTGAAGAAGAGGACTTTTTGTCTGCAGAATTAGAGATCGTACCGGCCGGCAAAGCAAGAGAGGCCGGCCTTGACAGAAGCATGATTTTAGGATATGGGCAGGACGACAGAGTCTGCGCATTTACCTCTTTAAAGGCCATGCTGGATCTTGGCATCACAGAAAAAACGGTTTGCTGCCTTTTAGTGGACAAGGAAGAGGTTGGCAGCGTCGGTGCGACCGGCATGAACAGCCTGTTCTTTGAAAATACGGTTGCAGAGCTGATGGAGCTTTGTGGTTCTTATTCCGAGCTCGCCTTAAGACGCTGCCTACAACATAGTTGCATGCTTTCGAGCGATGTTTCCGCGGCCTTTGATCCGCTTTATGCGGGCTGTTTTGAGCCCAAAAACTCGGCTTATTTCGGACATGGCATTGTCCTGAATAAATTTACGGGCAGAGGAGGCAAAAGCGGCTCCAACGATGCGAATGCGGAGTATGTAGCCCATCTGCGCAGCATTTTCGAAAAGGAGGATGTTTCCTTCCAGACAGCTGAGTTGGGAAAGGTCGATGTGGGCGGCGGCGGCACCATTGCTTACATCCTTGCCAGATATGGTATGAATGTTATCGACAGCGGCGTACCGGTTCTCAGCATGCATGCACCGTGGGAGGCAACCTCCAAAATCGATGTTTATGAGGCTTATAGAGGATACATCGCTTTTGCATCGGATGCGGACTTATATTAAATCAATTTTTTAGCTTGCAAAGAGCTGTCAGATAGACTATACTATGCGTAAGTCGCAACGACCCACCAGATACAGGAGGTGCTGACATGCTTCAGGCAACAAGCTGTGGCGGTGTGGTTATTTTCAGAGGCAAAATCCTTCTGCTTTATAAAAATTATCACAATAAGTATGAAGGATGGGTACTGCCAAAGGGAACAGTGGAAGAAGGCGAAACGTTCGAACAGACAGCCTTACGGGAGGTGCGGGAGGAATCCGGTGCCAAAGGGACCATCAGACAATATGTAGGTAAAAGCGAATATACGTTTATGGTACCGGAAGATACTGTGTCCAAGGAAGTTCATTGGTTTTTAATGTCTGCAGAAAGCTATTACAGCAAGCCACAACGCGAAGAATATTTTGTGGACTCCGGCTTCTATAAATATCATGAGGCCTACCACCTGCTTCGTTTCCCGAACGAAAAGCAGATTCTGGAAAAGGCATATCATGCGTATATAGAGATGCGAAAACGGAGTTTATGGGATTAGTGAAACGGCAGGTGTCATTTCCTGCCGTTTTACATTACAACGATTTGCATACCGACGCGGTAAAGGAGGTAGAATATGCGTATCAGTCCAAAGCTGCTCTTAGGAAGCAGTATCGATGACCCGGATACTGAGGGGCTGAAGAATGATATGCAAAACGGCCGCCTTCCGTTCAGCAGCTATGTCCTTGTTTATTCTGCCGTGCATACTCTTGAAATCTATTCTTTTCGGATGCTTCATTATAATCCGGATGTGCTGAAAAATGAGGACTGCGCTGTAGGTCTTGCCTCATCCAAAGAGGAGGCGTACAGTCTGGTTCTGGAGGTGATGGATCAGATTTACGCACTCGGAAAATATAAGGATCTGCCGCATTTTATGGAGGAACAGTTAGGAGTGAAGACGTGATCTTGATTTTGCTCACTATTCTGAAAATCATAGGGATTACATTGCTGGTTCTCCTGGGCCTGCTCCTGTTGCTTTTATGCCTTCTTATGTTTGCACCGGTAAAATATCGGACAAAGGGGGCAAAACATCCGGACGAGCTGTCTGTCAGCGCGTTTGTTTCGTATTTATGGCCTCTGGTCAGAGTGAGGGTAAAATATCCGACTGATGAGGTTTTATCGGTTAAAATTCTCTGGATTGATCTTCTGCATCCAAAGGAGAAAAAAGCAAAAAAATCCGGGAAAAAGCGAAAGGCCGGAAAGCGCCCGGATAAACGGCAAAAGCAAAATAAGCAGGAGAAGGTCACGGATAAACCACTGCGGACAGTTACGCAGGAGTCCGCTGAATGTAAAATATATCAGGATATCGCATTGGACAGCCAGGATACAGCGACCATCGATAAAAGTATTGCTGACGATATAGAATCACCTGCTGATCATTGTTACGATCATAAAAAGAGTACGCAAACAATGATAGCGCATTCGGCCGGGAAAAGCAGGGGTTTCGACAGCGCCCCCGGACATTCTGAACACAAAAATGCAGATAAAAAAGTATCTCAAAAGGCAAAGAGCGTTTCACATACCGGGAAGGATTCAGAGAACAGACTTGTGGCGATCGCGGCGCTTTTGTACCAGTATAAAGAAATGTACCCGGATGTTCTTAGCTGCGTGTTTCATGCGCTGAAGTCCATTCTGCCGCGCAAATGCAATATTCATCTGATTTTCGGGACAGGCTCACCGGACAGTACAGGCTATCTCTATGGCGCTTACTGCGCGCTGCAGGAATACCTGCCAGGCAAGATTGCATTTGAGCCGGTCTGGATGGAATCCTATCTGGATGTGGAATTTGAATTATGCGGAAAGATCCGGTTGATTCATTTTGTAACTGCCGCTGTGAAACTCATTGCGGATAAACGTGTCAGAAAATTTATTTCAGAAATAAGGAGATTGTAGTATGGCAGATAAGCAGATTAACAGTATGATCGACACCCTGCTTCAGGGCATTGACGGGCTGGTTTCCACCAAAACAGTCGTGGGAGAGCCCACACAGATCGGCGATACCATCATTATTCCACTGGTAGATGTATCTTTTGGCATGGGCGTTGGCGCTGGTTCTGTCGCTGACAGTAAAAAAGAAGCACCGGGAGGGGGCGGTGTGACCGGCAAAATGTCTCCCAGCGCTGTCCTGGTGATCAGTAATGGAATGACACGTCTGATCAATGTCAGAAGCACAGACAATGTTTCCAGGGCGCTTGACCTGATCCCTGAGATTATCCATAAAATTAAGCCGGATAAGGTGAGTGACGATGATATCCTAAACAGCGCTTTCCCGGAGGATGAGAATCAGTAATTTCGTTTTCCGAAGATTGCAGTTCCCAGTCTGATCATCGTGGAACCGCAGGCGATGGCTTCCTCAAAATCATCTGTCATTCCCATGGAAAGCGTATCCGCCAGAACGTTCGGATATGCATGGTCTTTTAATTCTTCGTAGAGCTGTTTCATCTGCTGAAAATAAGTGCTGTTGCCGCTGGCCGCATCCGCAATGGGCGGTATGGCCATCAGACCGCGAATCCGCAGGGAATCGAGCGCGGAAAGCTCTTCCACGCAGTCAGACAGCTCCTGCGGCAGAAGGCCGCTTTTGGCCTCTTCCAGGCCGATATTGACCTCAATGAGGATGTCCTGGACGATGTTTTTTTTGGCAGCTCCCTTCGCGATTGCTTTGCCCAGGCGTCAGCTGCCCACGGATTGAAGCAGGGAGACCTTGCCGATCAGATATTTGACCTTATTGGTCTGAAGAGTGCCGATAAACTGCAGGTCAGCGCCTTCATAGGCGTTTTGAGCGTATTTATCCAGAAGTTCCTGCACCTTGTTTTCTCCGCAGCAGCGGATTCCACAGCGGACAGCGGCCTGAACGCGCTCTGCGCTGTTCATTTTCGTAGCGGCTAAGAGTGTGATATCTTTGGGATCGCGGCCGGCTTTCTGCGCGGCAAGTTCCATGCGTGACCGGATATCAGCTATGTTTGATTTTATCGTGAAGATTTGTTCTTCTGTCATATTCTTCGCTCCTCATGTGAGTCAGACCAGACATTATAATGATCTTCAGATCGGTTGTTACATTGCAGGGAATAAGAAAACCATTGTAAATTTGCTTCCTGACTTTTTTCTTTTGTGACATTATACCACCAATCCTTAAAAAGAAAAGAGGAGCAGCATAAATTTATGGGATACTTTATCGTGGACATCCAACCGGAAGGAGCGTGTGCATAATCATGAAATTTGTTATTCAGAGAGTTAATCATGCCGAAGTAACCGTAGACGGAGCTGCAGTCGGCAGCATACAGAAGGGATTCCTCGTGCTGATTGGCGTATGTAATGAAGATACAAAAGCGACTGTGGATAAGATGATTCACAAAATGACCGGCCTGCGTATTTTTGAGGATGCGCAGGGCAAAACCAATCTGGCGTTAAAGGACGTTGGGGGCTCGCTGCTGCTGGTGTCGCAATTCACTCTCTATGCCAACTGCAAAAAGGGTTTCCGCCCAAGCTTCACGGATGCGGGTTCCCCTGAACACGCAAAAGAGCTGTATGAATATATGATAGAGGAGTGCAGAAAGCTGGATTTTACGGTAGAAACCGGCGTCTTTGGCGCTCATATGAAGGTGTCTTTGGAAAACGATGGCCCGTTTACAATTGTATTAGACAGTGCGGTGATGTAAGGGGGAAACGTTTACCCATTTGCTTTCCTGCAAATACAGCAAATAAAAGAAAAAGGACAGTCTGATTTTTCGGACTGTCCTTTTTCTCGTTACAAAAGGCGGCAGAATATCAGACTGCCGCCCATGAGTCATTATTTTATTTTGTAGAATCCGATGCTTTTTCGGTCAGCACATCCTTGTAGAAAGCCCACAGCTCTTCCTCGGTGGGGAAGGTAACCAGATACATTTCATTGCCCATGGCATCTGAAAGGGCGTCAGCAACGCGGCCCGCTTCCCGGATATGTGAATGGTATTTTGCCTGGATGTCATCGGGCGTCATGGCAAAGGGCTTGCCGTCCCTGCGTCCCACAAAGCCGCAGTAGTTCGTTTCACCGATTTTCACATCGGTGCGGTCGAAAGCGATCATATCCGCCCAGATTTTATAGACGTTCGTGGACTGAGAGTAGTTCATCATGTCCGGACTGATGCCGCCGCTGGGACGCATATTAACCTCCAGCGCGATCACATCGCCCTTTTTGCCAAGACCGTCATGGTCAGAAAGAAGACGGAAAAACTCGAAATGAATGAAGCGACTTCTCACGCCAAAGCTCTTTAAGGTGGCAAGACCGGCTGCCTTAGTGTCTGCGGCCAGCTCTTTTACGATATAAAAGACGCTGTTATCCTGTTCGTTGACGATGTCCATGATGGAGATGGGGCTGACGTTGCCGATGGCAAAGAGCGGCTCTCCTTTGGAATTGATGATAGCGTCGAAGGAGTTAACTTCTCCGTCGATAAATTCCTCCATGATAAACTGATCATAATTTTCCTGCGTATCAAAGAACTGCTTCAGCTCATCGTCATTGGAAATTTTGTATGTATGAGAAGCGCCCACGCCATTGTCCGGCTTGGCGATGATCGGATAACCGACTTTGGAAATAAAGCGCTTTGCACCTTTGAAGTCTTTCACCAGATAATAGTGCGCGACCGGAATGCCGGCCTTCTCATAAAAGGCCTTCATCTGCGATTTGTTTTTGATTTTGTACATATCGCTTTCCTGGAAACCGGTGGTGATATGAAAGGCCGTGCGCAGCTTCGCGTCCTACTCAAGCCAGTATTCATTGTTGGATTCCAGCCAGTCGATGGGGCCGTATTTGAACGCAAAAAAAGCGACCGCGCGGTATACCTCGTCATAATTTTCCAGAGAGCCGACTTTGTAATACTCATGCAGACTTTCCTTCAGATGGTAGTCCAGCTCATCGTAGGGCTGGTCGCCGATTCCTAAGACATTCATGCCGTTATTCTTCAGCTCGCGGCAGAATTTCCAGTAATTTGTGGGAAAGTTGGGAGAAATAAATATAAAATTTTTCATTGTTTAGTTACCCCCTTTTCAAGAAGTTTTCTTTATGTAAATGCATATGTGAACATATTTAACGTCTGTATCTTAATCTGATGGATGATCAGACATCCTGCCCGGTTGCTTTCTCATCTTCAAGCAGATAGGGCAGAAAATAGGAGACCTGCTTATACCACCAGGGCCAGTCATGCGCACAGTCGTAACCCCAGTAGTCCACCCAGACATGAATGCCCTTTCTCTGCAAAATTTCGTCTAACTGCCTGGTAAACTGGGGCACCTCCCAGGGACCCTGGCCAACGCAGATGACAGCTTTTTTCCGATTATACTGTTCGATAAAGGGATGCTCCTCCGGCAGATTGGACAGATAATGAACCGGTGAGTTGAAATACAGACGGTCATCCATGTAGCCGCCAAAGCCATATTCAGAGGAATAAACGCCGCTTAAGGCCAGAAGACGGTCAAAGAGATCAGGACGCTTGAAATAAAGATTCACCGCGTGCGTAGCGCCAAGACTCGCACCAAAAACACCGACCATAGGCAGCTCGTCCCACTCATTGAATTCACGACTCATTTCTCTGGCGAACGGAATGACTTCCTCACAGAGGTAATTGATCCACTGCTCATAAAGCCAGCTGCGGTGTCCGGCGTCTCCGTAGCCGTCGGACCAGGTTTCCTGATCGGTTGTATCTACTGCAAAGACCATGACCTGACCGGCTTCGATAAACGGAGCCCACACGTCCGTCATATGGTAATTTTCAAAATCATAAAATCTGCCGTCCTGGCAGGGAATGAAAAGAAAGGGGACGCCTGCGTGGCCATACACCTTGATTTCCATATCCCGGTTTAAAAATGTGCTGAACGCTTTAAAGTATTCTGTGCGCAAGGCATCAGTCCTCCAGTCCGTATAAAAGAGTATTCATAAAAAAGGGCAGCTGTCTTTCCCAGCTTTCTTCGCTGTGCGTACCGCCGGGAACAATGCGTGTTGTCAGAAAAACAGACTGATCCATCAAGGCCTGCGCCATGTCCGAAAAAGCACGTTTCATGCGGGCACGGCCTGAAAATTCTCTGGAGCCGTAATCCATATAAACCACGGTGCCTCGTGCTATTTTAGAGTCCCTCACCATTTGATTGAGCTCAGAAGAATCTGTCCACAGGGAGGGAGATAGAGCTGCGGCACGGGAATATACAGAATTATACACACTTATGGCGTACAGGCTCATAAGTCCTCCCATGGAGCTGCCGGCAATAAAGGTGTGCTGCCTGTCCCGTTTCGTGCGGTAGCGTTCATCGATCATGCGCTTGAAGGAGCTTGAGTACCAATCCATGGTGGTGTTGCCGCGGCCTTGAATATGCCCGAATTCGCGGTCGTCAAAATCGAAGGGAGTGTATTCATTCAGCCGGCCGTAATCAGGGCGGTGGTTACAGTCAACCGCGGCGACGATAATCTGGCTCTCTGTAAAGTCCAGATATTCCTCCATGCCCCAGGACTTGCCGTAGGTGGCGTCGCAGTCAAAAAAAACATTATGCCCGTCAAACATATAAAGGACGGGATAGCGTTTGTTACATTCATATTGATAGGATTCGGGAAGATAGACATAGACCTTTCTGTGCTGTTCCTCCGCAAATTCCGGAATATCCACATACCAGGTATCTACCATAAAAGGGCCTCCTCAGGTAAATATGAAAGAAGCCTGTCCATAGGACAGGCTCAAAAGACAGTCTGATCAATCAAGCTCGCTCAACGGAACCGTTTCTCAAGCATCTTGTGCAAACATGTAATTTCTGTGGGGTACCGTTCACATTGCATTTCACAGTCTTCACGTTGGACTTCCACATTTTGTTGGACTTTCTATTAGAATGGCTCACCTTTAAACCGAAATGAACACCCTTGCCGCAGATATCGCACTTAGCCATCTTAAACACCTCCTTGCTGCTGAATTTACAACATTGTCATTATAATAGATATGTTTTGAAATTGCAAGCAGAAAATCGTCATATTCCGCTCACACCCGAATGATTTTATATCACTTTTTCCGAAAATGCAAGATAAAAATGAAAAAAAGAGTTTTCTTTTTGGTAAAAAGCGGTTATAATAGTTCAGAATTATGTGAGACAGGAGGTATCCGATGAAAAATTCTTCGATTGATACACATATGGGAACCATCAGAATTGACAAGGATGTGCTGGCACAGTATGCCGGCGCCATCGCGACAGAATGCTTTGGTATTGTCGGCATGGCCAGTGTCAATGTAAAGGACGGCCTTGTTCATTTATTAAAAAAGGAATCCATGACCAGAGGAATCAGTGTTTCCGTCCAGAATAACAAACTGAATCTGGACTTCCATATTATCGTCAGTTACGGAGTGAATATCGTGGCTGTCTCCGATGTGCTGATTGAAACGGTCAGATATCAGTTAGAGCAGTATACCGGCTTGCAGGTAGATAAAGTCAACGTCTTCGTCGAAGGCGTAAAAGTGATTGATTAAGGAGGATGTGCGACGGATGAATACGATTGACGCACAGCTTTTGACCAAAATGTTTTTGGCGGGCGCAAAGAACTTAGAGAGCAAGAAGGAATGGATCAACGAGCTGAACGTTTTTCCGGTACCGGACGGCGATACCGGCACCAACATGACGATGACGATTATGTCCGCGGCGAGGGAGATCACAGACATTGACGAGCCAACGCTTGAAAATCTTTCCAAGGCCATTTCATCCGGTTCCCTGCGCGGCGCCAGGGGCAACTCCGGCGTAATTTTATCGCAGCTGTTCCGCGGCTTCACCAAAGCAATCCGCGATTATGAAGTAATCGACGTTCCACTGATGGCGACTGCGTTTGAAAAGGCTGTGGAAACCGCTTATAAGGCAGTTATGAAGCCTAAGGAAGGAACGATCCTGACGGTCGCAAAAGGCGTGAGCCTCAAGGCAAGAGAGCTTGCGGACGCAGGCTGTGAGGACATGGGAGAGCTGCTTTCGGCGATTTTACAGGAGGCGGAAACGGTACTCGAACAGACTCCGGAGCTTTTACCTGTATTAAAACAGGCAGGGGTAGTTGATTCCGGCGGACAGGGCTTTGTGGAAGTCTTAAGAGGCTGGAATAACGCATATAATGGCATTGAGATTGATTATTCCATCGAGGAGCCGGCTCCCGCAGTGGAGAAGGCTGACACCATCGAAGGGGAAGCAGATATCAAATTCGGCTACTGCACGGAGTTCATTATTTTACTGTCCGGATCCTTTAACTCCAGACAGGAGAAGGATTTTAAGGATTTTCTGGAGGCGATCGGAGATTCTATCGTCCTGGTGGCGGATGATGATATCGTAAAGGTTCATGTGCACACAAACGATCCTGGTCTGGCTTTACAGAGAGCGCTGACCTACGGTCAGCTCTCCAATATGAAGATTGACAATATGCGCCTGGAACACAGGGAGACACTGTTTAAAAAGGCAGAGAAGGAAAACAGTCAGAATGGTGATGCAGCGGCCGCAGCGAGTGATATCGTCAAATCTGTACCAGAGCCGCGCAAAGAGTTTGGCTTTATCGCTGTTTCTGTCGGTGATGGGCTGAATGATATTTTCAAGAGCCTCGGTGTTGATCGGATGATTACGGGCGGGCAGACGATGAATCCCTCTACAGATGATATTCTGAAAGCGATTGAGGCCGTGAATGCGGAGCATATTTTCATCCTTCCCAACAACTCCAATATCATTCTGGCGGCGAATCAGGCCAAAAGCCTTGTGAAAGATAAGGATATCGTTGTCATTCCGACGAAGACGATTCCGCAGGGAATCACCGCCATGATCAGTTTCGTACCGGAAATGTCCATCGAGGAGAATGTGGAGAATATCACCGCCGAGATCGAGGCTGTGAAATCCGGTGAAGTCACCTACGCAGTTCGTGATACCGTGATTGATGATAAGGAGATCAAGTGCGGCGATTACATGGGACTGGATGGAAAGTCAGTATTATCTGTCGGTACGGATGTTTCTGATGTCACTGTGGAGATGGTGAAGGCCATGGTAAATGCAGATACAGAGCTCATCAGTCTGTATTACGGCAGCGATATTTCCACAGAGGACGCTGACGAGCTGCAGAATAAAATTGCAGGCATGTTCGAGGACTGCGATGTGGAGATGCAGTATGGCGGGCAGCCGGTTTACTATTACATTGTATCAGCCGAGTAAATTTATGTTATGTATGTGAGGGTCCGGAGCGGGCGAGGCGGTCTGCTCCGGACTTCTTTTTAAGGAGCATTTATGCAGCTGACCGATTCCGTGAAAGCTTTAAAGGGCGTGGGAGACAAGACCGCGAAGCTTTTTCAGAAACTGAATATTTTTACTTTGCGGGATTTACTTCATAATTTCCCGAGAGAGTATGACAGACTGGATCGGGTCAGTGAAATTTTGTCTCTTTTG
>JAJPXG010000047.1:13635-17819 GCA_021205565.1 Lachnospiraceae bacterium
GTCACCGCAGCAAAGCCTGCACGTACAAGAAACGGAAAAAGCATTCTGACGTTGACGGTGCGTGACGGGACAGGTCAGATTACCATCCTGTATTTTAATCAGCCCTATCTGCTGCAGAAATTTAAGCCCGGCGCGTTCTTTTATTTTCGCGGAGTTGTCCGCCAGCGTGGAAAGCAGCTTATATTAGAGCAGCCTGCCGTCTATACCCGGGAAGAATACCAGGCCTTAGCGGACACATTGTGGCCGGTTTACAGTCTGACAAAGGGTCTGACGAACCGCATGATCACAGGCTGTATCCGGCAGACGCTTAAGCAGATTATACTTCCGGATGAATATCTGCCAGAATATATTTTAAAAAGCGAAGAGCTTTGCAGCATCCGGGAAGCCTTTCAAGGCATCCACTTTCCGCAGAACTTTGACGAGGCAGCACGGGCACGCAAGCGCCTGGTGTTCGATGAGCTCTTTTTGTTTGTTTATATGATCCGCAGACAGAAGGGATATTCCGAACAGATTCCCAACCATTACCCCATGCCCGTGGGAACAGAAGCCGAAAAGGTCCTGCACAATCTGCCCTATACCCTGACGAAGCCGCAGCTTAGAACACTGCAGGAGGTTTTTATTGATCTGGAATCCCCCTATGCCATGAACCGCCTGATTCAGGGAGATGTGGGGAGCGGAAAGACAATCATAGCACTTCTGGCATTGTGTAAATGTGCGGAAAACGGATACCAGGGTGCTTTCATGGCGCCGACGGAGGTGCTTGCGCAGCAGCATATGGAATATTTTTGCCGGATGATGGCGGAGCATGGTCTGCCGTTTCGGCCGGTTCTGCTGGTGGGTTCCATGACGGCTGCTCAGAAAAAGGAAGCTTACAGGCAGATTAAGACAGGCGAGGTTAATCTGGTGATCGGCACGCATGCCGTTATTCAGGAAAAAGTTGTTTTTAAAAATCTGGCGCTGGTTATCACGGATGAACAGCATCGTTTTGGCGTCAGGCAGCGGGAGAGCCTGGGGCAGAAAAGCGAGTACCCGCATGTCCTGGTTATGAGCGCAACTCCCATTCCGAGAAGTCTGGCTATTATTTTATACGGAGATATGAATCTGTCGGTAATTGACGAGTTGCCCGGCGGGAGGCTGCCGCGCAAAAACTGTGTGATAACCGCTTCGAGCCGTCCCGCTTCCTGGCGTTTTCTGGAAAAGGAAGTGCGAAACGGCCACCAGGCATATGTCATCTGCCCGATGGTGGATTCCTCGGAGCGGGAAGACAACCGTCTGGAGAATGTAGTGGACTACTGCGCATCTTTAAAGGATGCACTGCCTTCCGATATCCGTATCGAATATCTGCACGGGAAGATGCGCCCTGCATTAAAAAAGCAGATCATGGATTCCTATTATGCTCATGAAATCGACATTCTTGTTTCTACCACCGTGATTGAGGTGGGAATCAATGTGCCAAACGCCACTGTGATGATGGTGGAGAACGCGGAGCGCTTCGGTCTGGCTGCGCTGCACCAGTTAAGAGGCCGCGTTGGGCGCGGACCGGATCAGAGCTACTGCATTTTTGTGGCTTCCAATGATGATGAGAAAACCATGAAGCGCCTGAACATTTTAAATCAGTCCAATGACGGCTTCTTCATTGCAGAGGAAGATTTAAAGCTGCGCGGTCCGGGCGATCTGTTCGGCATTCAGCAGAGCGGCGATCTGCATTTTGAACTGGCAGACATTTATCAGGATGCGGGGCTTTTAAAACGGTGTTCTGAGCTTGTTGAGGAGTTGATGACAAGGGATCCGGATTTAGCGCTTGAGGAGCATCAGGGACTTAAGAGCGTTTTTCAGAGCGGTGTTTTTAACTGCCTTGACTTTAGAACTATTTAGAATTAAAATGTTATGGATTGTATGAAAATTTTTGTGAAGCAATCCATCGTATCAGAACCTTCAGCTACATATGCACACTTAAGAAAGGAAACAGCATGTCAAAAACAGCGATTGTCTGCGATTCCAACACAGCCATCACACAGGCTCAGGCAAAGGAAAAGGGTATTTATGTCCTGCCTTATCCGTTTCATATTGAGGGAGAAACCTATTATGAGGATATTTCACTGACTACAGATCAGTTTTATCAGAAACTGAACGATAAAATTGATGTGGCGACCAGCCAGCCGTCGCCGGAATCGGTGACCGGCTTATGGGATGAAGCCTTAAAGGATCACGAAGACCTGGTCTATATTCCGATGAGCAGCGGCCTCTCCGGATCTTGCTCCAGCGCATATGGATATTCACAGGAGGCACCCTACAAAGGCAGGGTCTATGTGATTGACAACCAGCGCATTTCCGTGACGCAGCGCCAGTCCGTTTTGGATGCCATGATGCTGGCTGACAAGGGGAAGAATGCAAAGGAAATCTGTGACATCCTGACGGAGGATAAATTTAATTCCAGTATTTACATTATGCTGGACACTTTGTACTATCTGAAAAAGGGCGGACGGATTACCCCCGCAGTCGCGGCTTTGGGTTCTTTGCTGCGATTAAAACCTGTCCTGCAGATACAGGGAGAGAAGCTGGATACATATGCAAAAGCCCGCACCGTGAAGCAGGGCAAGGAAATCATGATTGAGGCCGTTAAGCATGACATCGAAAACCGGTTCGGCGGTCTTGACAATCCCGGCGGCGTTTTTCTTTCCATCGCGCATACGCATAATCTGGAAGCCGCACTGGAATTTAAAGCAGAAGTGGAAGCGCTCTTTCCGCAGTTCGGCGAGGTGCATGTGGACGAGCTGTCCCTGGTGATAGCCTGCCACTTAGGCCCCGGGGCACTGGCGCTGACGGCAACGAAGAAGCTGGAGTATTATAACAATTAAGAGGGAACTTCATGGCCAAAAAAGAAACCTATACCGCTGAAAATATCACAGTCTTAGAGGGACTCGAGGCAGTCAGACGCCGCCCCGGCATGTATATCGGTTCTGTGTCCTCCAAGGGATTGAACCACCTGATCCATGAAATCGTGGACAATTCCGTGGATGAACACCTGGCCGGCTACTGCAGCCATATTCAGGTCGTGCTGGAAAGGGATGGCTCATGCACCGTTACGGACGCCGGCCGCGGCATTCCGGTTGGCATGCACGAAAAAGGTATGAGTGCGGAGCGCCTGGCCTTCACTACGCTGCATGCGGGCGGCAAATTCGACAGCTCCGCCTATAAGACCAGCGGCGGTCTGCACGGTGTGGGTTCTTCCGTTGTGAACGCCCTGTCCGAGCGGATGACGGTGACCATCAAGGTGGACGGCGGCATCTACCGCGATACCTATGAGCGCGGCATTCCCACGACCGAGCTTGTAAACGGCCTGCTGCCGGTTCTGGGTAAGACAAAGGAGACCGGTACCAGCATCAACTTTCTGCCGGACGCCGAGATTTTTGATACCACGCATTTTAAGGAGGATGAGATCAAGAGCAGGCTGCATGAGACCGCCTACTTAAACCCGGAGCTGACCATCACTTTCCAGGATCTGCGTGGGGCTGAGCCGCAGTCTGAGACCTTCCATGAACCGGACGGCATTGTGGGCTTCATTAAGGATATGAATCAGACATCGGAAGCGGTGCACGACGTTGTATATTATAAGGGTGAGAGCGAAGGCATCACCTGTGAAGTGGCCTTTCAGTACGTCAATGAATTTCATGAAAATGTGCTTGGCTTCTGTAATAATATTTATAACTCAGAGGGCGGCACGCACCTGACCGGCTTTAAAACCCAGTTTACTACCATTATCAACTCCTATGCGAGACAACTGAATATATTAAAAGAAAAAGACGCTAATTTCACCGGCGCGGACGTCAGAAACGGCATGACCGCGGTGATTTCCATCAAACATCCGGATCCCAGGTTTGAAGGGCAGACTAAGACCAAATTAGACAACCAGGACGCGGCCAAGGCGGTCGCAAAGATTACGGGAGAGGAGCTCCCCCGTTATTTTGACCGTAATCTGGAGACACTCAAAAACGTCATTTCCTGCGCGGAGAAGGCGGCCAAAATCCGCAAGAGCGAAGAGCGGGCCAAGACCAATCTTTTAACCAAACAGAAGTTTTCCTTTGATTCCAACGGAAAGCTTGCCAACTGCGAGAGCAAGGATGCCTCCAAATGTGAGATTTTTATCGTCGAGGGCGATTCGGCTGGCGGCAGCGCCAAGATGG
>JAJPXG010000047.1:17829-26239 GCA_021205565.1 Lachnospiraceae bacterium
CGGTAAGATTTTAAATGTAGAGAAGGCCTCGATAGACAAAGTGCTGGCGAATGCGGAGATCAAGACCATGATCAATGCCTTCGGCTGCGGCTTTTCCGAAGGTTACGGCAATGACTTTGATATCACAAAACTGCGTTATGATAAAATCGTCATCATGACCGATGCCGATGTGGACGGCGCGCATATTGCAACCTTATTGCTGACGCTGTTTTATCGTTTCATGCCGGAGCTGATTTACGAGGGACACGTCTACATTGCGACACCGCCCCTGTATAAGGCAATCCCGTCCAAAGGGGAGGAAGAGTACCTTTACGATGACAAGGCCCTGGAGCGGTACCGTAAAAAGCACAAGGGGCCATTCACTCTGCAGCGGTATAAGGGCTTAGGCGAAATGGATGCCAGCCAGCTGTGGGAGACGACACTTGACCCGGATCGGCGCGTCATGAAAAAGGTGGAGATCGAGGACGGCCGCCGCGCCAGCATGGTGACGGAGGTGCTGATGGGTACGGATGTGCCGCCGCGGAAGGCATTTATTTATGAGCATGCGACAGACGCCAAACTGGACATCTGATGAGCCGGAGGAATTATCCGGAAGTTTAACGATAACTAAAAAACGGGCGATGATATTTGGAAAAGATCAGGCTGAGCTGTGTGTCAGCGCTAATCCGTTCTTTGTCCATAGATTATGCAACCATACATATGTAATCTGAAACGGAAAAAAATATGGAAGAGCGAATCCTCAAATCTGAATATTCCGAAGTGATGCAGAAATCCTTCATCGATTACGCGATGAGCGTGATCATAGCCCGTGCCCTGCCGGATGTGCGTGACGGCTTAAAACCCGTGCAGCGACGCACCCTCTATGATATGTATGAGCTCGGCATCCGCTATGACAGGCCCTATCGCAAATGTGCCCGTATTGTTGGCGATACCATGGGTAAATACCACCCGCACGGCGACGGCTCTATCTATGAGGCGCTGGTTGTGATGGCTCAGGATTTCAAAAAGGGCCTGCCGCTTGTGGACGGGCACGGCAACTTCGGTACCATCGAGGGCGACGGCGCGGCTGCCATGCGTTACACAGAGGCCAGGCTGGAGCGGATTGCCCAGGACGGCCTTCTTGCCGACCTGGATAAGGATGTCGTGGATTTCGTCCCCAACTTCGACGAGACGGAGCAGGAGCCGTCCATTCTGCCGGCAAAGTTTCCCAATCTTTTGATCAACGGCTCCGAGGGAATCGCGGTTGGTATGTCCACAAGCGTACCGCCGCACAATTTCGCGGAGGTGGCTGAAGCCACAAAGGCATACTTAAACAATCCCGATATTACAGTCAGAGAGCTGATGAGGTATATTCCCGGTCCGGATTTTCCGACAGGCGGCATTATCTGCAATCAGGACGACCTGCAGGAAATCTATGAAACCGGTACCGGTAAGATCAAAATACGTGGCCGTGTTCAGGTGGAGAAGCAGAAAAACGGCCGTTTAAATATCGTCGTGACAGAGATTCCCTATACGATGATCGGCTCCGGCATCGCCAAGTTTTTACAGGACGTCGCGGCACTGGCGGAGAGCAGAAAGACAAATGAGATTGTTGATATCTCCAACCAGTCCTCGAAGGATGGAATCCGTATTGTCATTGAGGTCAGGAAAGACACCGACACCGAGAATTTCATTAACATGCTTTATAAAAAGACCCGCCTGGAGGATACCTTCGGGGTCAATATGCTGGCCATCAAGGACGGTCGGCCAGAGGTCTTAAGTCTAAAAGAGATCATCGCCGCCAACGTGGACTTCCAGTTCGAGTTCACCAGGCGCAAATATACCACCCTTCTGAATAAGGAGATGGAGAAAAAGGAGGTCCAGGAAGGCCTGATCAAGGCCTGCAACGTGATCGATCTGATCATTGAGATTTTACGAGGTTCCCGCGACCGCAACATGGCGAAAAACTGCCTGGTCAACGGTGAGACGAAGGGCATTAAATTCAAGACCCGCGGCTCCGAGATCATGGCCAGTCAGCTGTGCTTTACGGAGCGGCAGGCGAACGCTATCCTGGAAATGCGGCTCTATAAACTGATTGGCCTGGAGCTGGAGGCACTGATCAAAGAGCACGAGGAAACCCTGACCAACATTTACCGCTACGAGGATATTCTGGCCAGACGCGACGCCATGGCTCAGGTCATTATTCAGGATCTGGAAGGCTTTAAAAAGGATTACAAAAGAGCACGGCGCACCACAATTGAAAACGCAAAGGAAGCCGTTTTTGTGGAGAAAAAAGCGGAGGAAATTGATTTATATGTCATGCTGGACCGTTTTGGATATATCCGGGCGGTCGACGAAGCTACCTACGAGCGCAATAAAGAAGCTGCGATTTCAGAGAACCGTTTCGTTTTTACATGCAAAAACACCGGCAGAATCTGTTTATTTACGGATAAAGGACAGATGCATACCCTGAAAGCGTCTGACATTCCCTTCGGTAAATTCCGTGACAAGGCCCAGCCGGTCGACAATATCAGCGCCTATTCTTCGCAGAATGAATCCATCGTTTTTGCGGCCAGTCAGACGGATATCAATCTCTACCGTCTCTGCTTCATCACCGCACAGGGAATGGGTAAGATAGTCAGTGGCGGTGAATTTGATGTGACGCGCAAAACGGTGGCCGCCACGAAGCTGCAGGATAACGATACAGTCGTGAGTGTTGTCATTTATAAAGACCAGAAGCATATTGTCTTAAAATCAAAGGACGGATATTTCCTGCGTTTCTCTATGGATGAGATCCCGGAGAAGAAAAAAGCAGCCGTCGGTGTCCGGGTTATGAAATTAAAACCGGAGGATATGCTGGACGAAGTCTGGTATTTGAAGTATAATGACAATGTTATCATATCCTATAAAGAAAAGGAGCTCGATCTTTCCAGAATTAAGCTGGGAAAGAGGGACGGCGGCGGCATCAAAGTCCGCGTCTGACCCTCGGAAAGGGTGCGATGAGAGTAATAGCCGGAAAGGCGCGGAGCCTTCCCTTAAAGACCATACCGGGTTCTGAGACCAGACCTACACAGGACAGAATCAAGGAGACCCTGTTCAATATTCTGATGCCGGATATTCTGGGCTGTGTGTTTGTGGATGTGTTCAGCGGAAGCGGCGGGATCGGAATCGAGGCTTTAAGCCGCGGCGCCAGAAAGGCGTACTTTATTGAGCAGTCTCCCAAAGCCATGGCCTGTATTGAGGAAAATCTTCGTTTTACAAAGCATATGGATCAGGCCGTCACCTTAAAGATGGATGCACTGGGGTCTCTGCATCATATTTTTGAAAAGAAAGTCGATATTATTTTCATGGATCCGCCTTATGGACGGGGACTTGAGAAGCAAATGCTGACACAGCTTTATAACCGCTCATTTGTGACGGACAGCACGATCATCATTGTGGAGGCTGATCTTTATGAAGATTTCTCCTATGTGCCGGAACTGGGCTTTACAATTTACCGGGAGAAAAGGTATAAGACGAATAAGCATGTATTCATCAGGAGGGGCGAATCATGAAAAGAGCAGTTTATCCGGGCAGCTTTGACCCGCTGACCTATGGCCATCTGGATGTCATCAGGCGTGCCGCCGGAATTTTTGATGAATTAACGGTTGCGGTTTTGCATAATCCCGCAAAATCTCCATTGTTTTCCGTGGAAGAACGTGTTAAGATAATTGAGGATGTGACCAGAGATATCCCGAATGTGACAGTAGACTGGTTCACCGGTCTTTTGGTAGATTATGCGGCGTCACATGATATTTCCGTATCTGTCCGGGGACTCAGGGCCGTCACAGACTTTGAATATGAACTGCAGGTTGCGCAGACCAACAGGCTTTTATCGAGGGGCAAGCTGGATACCTTTTTCCTGACTACCAGTCTGGAGTATGCGTATTTAAGCAGCTCCGTGGTGAAAGAGATCGCAGAGTTTCATGGGGATCTGGATCGCTGTGTCCCGCCAAGCGTAGAACTGAAATTATATGAGAAATTCGGACATACATAAATGGAAGGAGTAAACCATCATGGCATCAAGAATTGAACAATTGATCGATGAAATTGAGAGCTACATCGACACCTGTAAGCCGCAGGCCTTTTCCAAGGACAATATCATTGTGGATCGGAATCACATTGAGGAGCTTCTGGATGAACTGAAAAAAAAGACGCCGGAGGATATCAAGCGTTACCAGCGCATAGTAGCGCAGAAGGACGCCATTTTAGAGGACGCCAGAGTCAGCGCACAGTCCCTCATAGATAAGACCACTGCCCAGACCAATGAGCTGATCAGCGAGCATGAGATCATGCAGCAGGCTTATGCCAGAGCGCAGGAGGTTGAGATCATGGCGCGTCAGAAGGCGCAGGAGATTATTGACGCGGCAACGGAGGAGGCCAACAATATGCGGATGGCCACCGTACAGTATACGGACGATTTGTTAGCCAATATTGAGAATCTTCTGAATCATTCGATCCAGACGACGCAGAGTCAGTATGAGAATCTCAACAACAGCCTGAATCAGTACCTGAATATTGTGGTTGCAAACCGGGAGGAGCTGCGTCCCTCTGATGAGAGTTTTTCTGCGGAGGAGCCTGCTCGCACTTCCGTCGGCTCTACCACCGGAGAGATTCCGCTGGATTTGCTGTAATGCTGATATGCGGGGTTTTGAGGAAAGCCGGTAGAATTACCGGCTTTCTTATTGTACACGGAGAAGATTTTTATGTTACACCCGATTTTAAAGGATAAAAAGGCGTGTCTGTTTGACATGGATGGAACTCTCTTGGATTCCATGTATGTATGGGAGACAGTGGACGAACACTTTTTTGGCTTTTTTGGCAGAGAGGTACCGCCAAACCTTCAGCAGGAGATCGGCGGTATGAGTTTTACGGAGACTGCTGATTATATCAGAAATCAATATCAGATTTCCATGACCGGAGAGGAAATCCGCGATGTCTGGAATCGGCTGGCTTCAGAAGAGTATGCGCAGCATGTCTGTTTTAAACCGGGCGCCCTTGCTTTTTTACAGTACATAAAAGAGCTTGGTTTAAAAACCGCAATCTGTACCAGTAATTCCAGAGAACTTCTTAAGGCGGCGGATTCTCACCTTAATCTGTCCCGTTATATTGATGTTTTTGTCACGGCCTGTGAAGTAAAAAGGGGCAAACCGTTTCCGGACGTTTATCTGGCCGCCGCACAAAAACTCAAGGTACTTCCGGAGGAATGTCTTTGCTTCGAGGATATTCTGCCGGGCGTCCAGGCCGGGCTTAACGCAGGCATGCAGGTTTGCGCAGTGGAGGATCAGCACGCGGCTTTGGACCGCAGTCTGATTAAAGAGGCTGCGCAGCTTTATATTTCGGATTATCATACGCTTCTGTACGCATGAAATAAGGGGAAAGTATTATGCTTCGCAGATTTATCAGTACCACTGAGGTAAAAAATACATATCGCTATCTTGATACGCAGAAAAAATATGAAATTATCAAAACCGTGCTGCTTTTTGCCGTATCCATATCCTTATTTATTGCCGGATATGCTGCGACCGAAACGCGCAATAATCTGTTGACAGTCGTAGCTGTCTTAGGCTGTCTGCCTGCCAGTAAAAGCCTGGTCTCAGCGATTATGTTCTGCCGTTTTCACAGCACGTCAGAAAAGGTGCATCAGGCAGTTGCGGCACTGGATGAGCACACGGATACCCTGTATGATCTGGTTTTCACCACGCAGAAGACAAATTACTTTATCGCGCATGCCAGTCTTGTCGGCGCAGATCTTGTTCTTTATACGGAGGACAAAAAACTGGACAAAAAAGCGCTGGAGGACCATTTGCATGACATGCTGAAAAAGGCCGGCATAAAAAAAGTGAATATCGGTATTTTCTCGGAACTTAAACGTTACACAGACCGTGTGAATATCCTTTTAAATACAGGGTGTGAGGAATATCCGGATACCGCACTTGTTATCGAATCTCTAAAGGAAATTTCATTGTAATGCAGGAAATCATCGTCGCGTCCCATCAGGCAAATCAGCGCTTCGACAAGCTTTTACAAAAACTGCTGCCGCAGGCGGAGCGGGGTTTTTTATATAAAATGCTCCGCAAAAAAAATATTACCCTCAACGGAAAAAAAGCACAGGGAAATGAGGTCCTGACGCTGGGGGATCATATCCAGTTCTTCTTTTCAGAAGAAACCTTCCGTAAATTTGGCGGGCAGGGAGCGTACAGCACGGACAGCAGCCTGCGGCCATATATGGAGGCTTACGCAGCCTTAAAGGATATTTCCATCGTGTATGAGGACACGAATATTATCATCTGTAATAAACCGGCAGGCGTCTTAAGTCAGAAGGCGAAGGAAGACGATATTTCGGTCAACGAGTGGCTGATTGGATATCTGCTTCGCTCCGGGCAGATTGATTCTATGGTTCTTTCCAGCTTTAAACCTTCTGTCTGCAATCGCCTGGATCGGAACACCTCCGGACTGATGCTTTTGGGAAAATCGTTAAGCGGCAGCCAGCACTTAAGCCAATGGATTAAAAAACGGGACATCCGGAAATTTTACCGTTTATTCGTGTTTGGAAAAATGACAAAGTCCATTCGGGTCAGAGGATATCTGGTGAAGGATGAGAGAACCAATCAGGTTCGTGTCAGCGACCGACAGCTTCAGGGAAGCGACTGGATAGAGACCGCGTGTAAGCCTCTGCAGATTTATGGGGATATCACTTATCTGGAGGTAGAACTGATTACGGGAAAGCCGCACCAGATCCGCGCGCATCTGGCCAGTCTTGGGCATCCACTGATCGGGGATTATAAATACGGCCGCCGGGAGATCAACGAGACCTTCCGCAGAGCGTTTGGAGTGGAAAGCCAGCTGCTGCACGCATATCGGCTGGAGTTCCCGCTCATTGAGGAAACGGAATTTTCAGACTTAAGCCGGGCGGTCTTTTACGCGCCGGAACCGGATGTTTTCGACACAATCCGTAAAACCTATAAAGTTTAGACAACAGGTATAAAAACAGAAGTGTACACTTAAGCAGCTGAGCTGAAAAAGCACCATTTTATCTGAATGGGAGGAAACGGGTGGCTACCTGGAATTCAAGAGGATTAAGAGGCTCGACTTTAGAGGAGCTGATCAATCGAACCAATGAAAAATACAATCAGGCCGGGCTTGCGCTGATCACAAAAGTACCTACGCCGATCACCCCCATCGAGATTGATAAGGCGAACCGCCATATCACGCTTGCCTATTTTGACCAGAAAAGTACTGTGGACTATATCGGGGCTGTGCAGGGGATTCCTGTCTGCTTTGATGCGAAGGAGTGCGCCCAGGATACTTTTGCGCTCGCCAACATTCACGAGCATCAGGTGAAATATATGGAAGCCTTTGAGAAGCAGGGCGGCGTGGCCTTTTTTTTGATCTATTATACGCATAAGGATATTTTTTATTATCTGCCCTATGAGATGCTTTCCTGGTTCTGGGAGCGCGCAAAAGAAGGCGGCCGTAAAAGCTTTCGCTATGAAGAACTGAACCCGGAATATGTGCTGCCTCAGCATAAGGGAAACGGAATTTTCGTGCCATGGCTGGATATGTTACAAAAAGACCTGGATGACAGAGGTTGACTTTTTACAGAAATTGTGTATACTACAGAAGGTACGTTATTACATTAGTAAATTAGCACTGTACTGTGCAAAAGTGTTTTTGCGTATCAGACCTGTTTTGATAATTATTTTGTGCATGGATGGCTGAATGATCGACATGCATCATTTGGACGATTTAAATGAACCTTACCATGAAGGATTGCTTATGAATGCGAATATTTTGCACACTCCCGAGGGTGTGAGAGACTTATATGGCTCCGAATTGCGCCGTAAATATCAGGTGATGAACGCAGTACGCCAGACGATCGACAGTTTTGGTTATGATCCGATGGAAACTCCGACATTTGAGTTCTTTGACGTTTTTTCAAGAGAAGTAGGGACAACTCCCAGCCGGGATCTGTATAAATTTTTTGATAAGGACGGCAATACGCTGGTAATGCGTCCGGATTTCACGCCTCCAATTGCCAGATGTGCCGCGAAATATTTTTTAAAGGACAATTGTCCGCTGCGTATTTCTTATGAGGGCAGCACCTTTACGAATGTCAAAAGTCTGCAGGGAAAGCTGCAGGAGGTGACCCAGATGGGCGCGGAGCTTCTGCAGGATGCTTCCGTACAGGCTGACGCGGAGATCATTGCGCTTGTGGTGGAAGCTCTGCGTGCCTGCGGCCTTGAGAATTTTCAGATTTCTGTGGGACATATGGAATATTTCAAAGGGCTCTGCGAGGAGGCGGGCCTTCAGTATGAGACAGAGATTGCTCTTCGCGAAGCAATTTCTGCCAAAAATATTTTCGCTGCCGAGGAGCTTTTGTCTCACTTTG
>JAJPXG010000047.1:26249-41299 GCA_021205565.1 Lachnospiraceae bacterium
GATGATAAAAAGGCGGCACTGCTTTCTGTTTCGGAGTTGTTTGGCTCTATAACGGATATCAGCCGTGCGAGGGATCTGGTTCATAACACGCGTTCCGCTGAGGCGCTGGAGAGGCTGAACAAGATAAACGATATTCTGAAGGCATATGGCGTGGAACAATATGTCTCTTTTGATCTGGGACTTTTAAGCAAGTATCATTATTATACGGGTATTATTTTCAAGGCATATTCATACGGCGTAGGAGACGCCATTGTAAAGGGCGGACGTTATGACAGGCTCCTTCATTATTTCGGAAAGGATGCGCCTGCCGTCGGATTTGCAGTTGTGGTGGACGATGTTATGGAGGCGTTGGATTATCAGAAAACGCCTGTACCGGACGCTCATCATTATGAGACAGTCACTTATCAGGATGAGGAAAGCTATGATACTGCGCTGAAGGAAGCTGTCAGACTGCGCAGAGAGGGGAAGCGTGTCGTGCTGACCCGGGAGGTGAAGGATGAGTGCTGACAGATATCTGACCTTTGCCCTGGGAAAAGGTCGGCTTGCAGACCAGGCTGTAGCGCTTTTAAAGCAGATCGGGCTTAAGTGTGAGGAAATGGAAGATCAGAATTCACGTAAACTGATCTTTGTCAATGAGGAGCAGAAATTAAAGTTCTTTCTGGCAAAAGGGCCGGATGTGCCGACATATGTAGAATACGGCGCGGCAGACCTGGGCGTGGTAGGAAAGGATACGATCCTGGAAGAGAACAGACGGGTGTATGAGGTGCTGGATCTGAAATTCGGCGCCTGCAGGATGTGCGTCTGCGGTCCGCCCGAGGCGAAGGAGCTTTTGCAGAATCATGAGAGAATCCGGGTCGCGACGAAGTATCCGAATATTGCGCGGGATTATTTTCACAATCGGAAAAATCAGACGGTCGATCTGATTAAGCTGAATGGCTCCGTGGAGTTAGGACCTCTGGTTTCGCTCTCGGATGTGATTGTGGATATTGTGGAGACCGGGTCGACATTAAAGGAGAATGGGCTGGTGGTGCTGGAGGAGATCTGTCCGCTGTCGGCGAGGCTGATTGTGAATCAGGTGTCGATGCAGATGGAGCAGGAGCGGATCAGAGGGCTGGTGCGGATGCTGTCTGCGGCGTTAATGAAATGATGTGAAGAAGTGTCGTGGAAAAGCAGATAAAGTACTGCAGATATTTCATTTGCATATGAAATTAAATTAGTCAGGAGACTAAAAAGTGATATGAAAACAATCAGGCTAACACAAGAAAGTAAAAAAGATTTACTGAATACGCTGCTCAAGCGCAGTCCTAACAACTATGAGCAGTACGAAGAGACTGTAAAGGGAATTATTGAGCAGGTAAGAGAACAGGGGGATGCAGCGCTCTTTGAGCTGACAAAGAGGTTTGACGGCTGTGAGCTGAACGCTGAGACGATCCGGGTGACGCCTGAAGAGATCGAGGAAGGAGTCGCCGCGACGGATCCGGAGCTGTATGCAGTGATGGAGCGGGCAGCTTTCAACATTCGGGCTTTTCATGAGAAGCAGAAGCGGAATTCCTGGTTTGATTATAAGGAGGACGGAAGTATTCTGGGGCAGAAGATTACGCCGATCGCGAAAAGCGGGGTGTATGTGCCGGGTGGGAGAGCCGCACTGTCCTCTAGCCTTTTGATGAATGTGATTCCGGCGAAAGTGGCCGGTGTCAAAAAGGTGGTGCTGACCACACCGCCCGGACGCGATGGTAAAGTACCTGCGGGAACGCTTGCAGCCGCGAAAATTGCCGGTGTGGATGAAATCTATAAAGTGGGTGGTGCCCAGGCAATCGCGGCGATGGCCTTTGGTACAGAGAGCATTCCGAAGATGGATAAAATTACCGGCCCCGGCAATATTTTCGTAGCCCTGGCCAAAAAGCAGGTTTTCGGCTTTGTGGGAATCGATTCTATCGCGGGTCCGAGCGAAGTGCTGGTGCTGGCGGATGAGACGGCAAATCCTCGTTATGTTGCGGCGGATCTTTTAAGTCAGGCCGAGCACGATGAGCTGGCCAGCGCAATTCTGATCACGACTTCTGAAAAACTGGCCGCACAGGTAGAAGCGGAGATCACTCAGTTTGTGGAGAAGCTGGAGAGAAAAGCAATTCTGGATAAATCTCTTGAGAATTACGGCTATATTCTTCTGGCAGATACGATGGAGGACGCCATTGATGCTGCTAATGAGATCGCATCTGAACATCTGGAGATTCTGACAAAGGACCCGTTTGCGGTCATGACAAAGATTGACAATGCGGGAGCGATTTTCCTGGGAGAATACTCCTCTGAGCCTCTGGGAGATTATTACGCCGGGCCGAACCATATCCTGCCGACCAACGGGACAGCACGGTTTTTCTCCCCGTTAAGCGTGGATGATTTTATCAAAAAGACCAGCATCATCAGCTATTCGCAGCCGGCGCTGAAGGCGGTGCATGAGGATATCGAGGCGTTTGCGAAAAGCGAGGGTCTGACGGCACATGCCAATTCCATTCGTGTCAGATTCGAGGAAGCAGATTAAACTGCGATTTTTCAGTGGCTTTATGAAAAGAGACCTTCCGGTATTTGCTGCATGATGATTTCAGATGGAGGAATGAACAGATTCTATGAGAACCTCAACAATTAGAAGAACCACGAAGGAAACAGATATAACCATGACGCTTGGCCTGGATGGCTCCGGTAAAGCCGAAATTGATACCGGAATCGGTTTTTTTGATCATATGCTGAACAGTTTTGCCAGACATGGCCTTTTTGACTTAAAAGTGCAGATTCGCGGCGATCTGGAAGTGGACGGGCATCACAGTGTGGAAGACTGCGGACTGGTTTTAGGACAGGCGATCCTAAAAGCGGCAGGGGATAAAAAAGGCATCCGGAGGTATGGCTATTTTATACTGCCAATGGATGAAGTGCTGGTGCTCTGTGCGGTGGATCTGTGCGGCAGGCCTTATTTTTCGATGGATGCAGACTTTCCGACACAGCGCTGCGGAGACTTTGAAACAGATCTGGTGCGTGAATTTTTCTATGCGGTTTCTTATTCAGCCGCAATGAATCTCCATATCAAGGTGCTGTCCGCTGGCAACAGCCATCATATGATTGAGGCAATTTTTAAGGCTTTTGCGAAGGCTCTGGATATGGCGGTGTCATATGATGAACGGATTACAGATGTACTGAGTACCAAAGGGAGTCTGTAACACTTATGATTACTATTTCATCACAGAGATTGATAAGGATTATTTATGAACGGTTTGATAGGTAAAATGTATATAAAGAACGGCCAGGCTGTTTTATCACCTGATCATCCGGTTGCTCTGGATATTTCCGCTGGTGAACTGGCGTTGGCTGCCATAGAACACGGCGCTCATGCCCTTTATCTGGGCGACCTGGCCGATAAGGATGAAGAGCACGAGAAAAACCTGTGTGTCTTGAGAGAAATCTGTGCGGCAAGCGAGGTGCCGGTCATTGGAGCGGAGTATCATTATCTGACCCGCATGGAGGATGCCAAAAAGCAGCTCTACGCCGGCTGCAGACATGTGGTTTTGGATGGGGATAATCCGGATTCCATGGCAGTGCTGAAAGAGGTCTCACAGAAATTCGGGAGAGACAAAATCTTTGTGCGCGCGCTTGATACCTCATCTCCGAAGGGGGCGGATCTTATAGAAATCACCCGCTATGCCGCGGAAGTAATGGATTTATCTGATACAGAGCGCTTTGCGGACGCATACAGCCTGACGCAATCTGAGGTTGTCGAGGACAATGCGTTAAAAGCGGCGTTTTCCTGGGCTGATTTCAAACAAGATCCCCAGGGGCTGGTTCCTGTCATCGTACAGGACTACAAAACCGGACAGGTGCTGATGGCCGCATATATGAACGAGCAGGCCTATATGGATACGTTAAAGACCGGCAAAATGAACTACTACAGCCGCTCACGCCGGACACAGTGGCTCAAGGGGGAGACGTCCGGTCATTATCAGTTTGTAAAAAGCCTGACCGCGGATTGTGATATGGATACCATATTGGCTGCAGTGCATCAGATTGGTGCAGCCTGTCACACCGGCAGCTATTCCTGCTTTTTCAATGAAATTACACCCAGGCAGTATGAGGAAAAAAATCCGCTGCAGGTTTTTGAAAATGTTTATGCAGTTATTCAGGACCGCAAGGAGCATCCGAAGGAAGGCTCCTATACGAATTATCTCTTTGACAAGGGAATCGATAAAATCTTAAAGAAGGTGGGAGAGGAAGCCACGGAGATCGTGATTGCGGCTAAAAATCCGGATCCGGAGGAAATCAAATATGAAATTTCCGATTTTCTGTATCATATAATGGTGCTGATGGCGGAAAAAGGTGTCACCTGGGAGGATATCACAACAGAACTTTCGAACCGGTGATAAATTCGACCAAAAACAGTCCTGAGAAAACTGATATGCTCAGGGCTGTTTTCGCGTTTTTAAGATATTCTATCTGTAATTATTATCTCTGCATATTGCTTCATCTCAAAAAATTGATCAGGACTGATTAAGCTTGTGCCTTCTGTTCATCCCGGATTGGTTTTAAAAGCTTTCTGTCAAGTCTGACAAAGAAGATGATACTGAAAGAAAGTGAGACCAGCTCCGCGATGGGCCATGCATACCAGACCATGGCAAGATTGCCAGTCTTCGACAGAAGAAAGGCGAGCGGCACCAATACCACCAGCTGACGCAGGAATGAAATCAGCATACTGCTGACGCCGCTTCCAAGCGCCTGAAAGAAGGATGTGCAGACGACACAGATACCTGCTAAGAGGAAGCTGAAGCTGATGGTGCGAAGCGCCGGCACACCGATGGCCAGCATGTCTTCTGATGCGCTGAAAAGCCTCAAAAGCTGTGCCGGGATTGTCTGCATCAGGATAAAAATCACCAGCATGATGCATTCCGCGTAAAGCATTCCCAGACGGATGGTTTGTTTGATGCGGTCAGGCTTCCTGGCGCCATAATTGTAGGCAACAATCGGCACGATGCCGTTGTTCATGCCAAATACGGGCATGAAAGCGAAGCTCTGCAGCTTAAAGTACACGCCGAATACGGCGACAGCGGTGGAAGAGAAAACCACCAGAATCTTATTGATGGAAAATGTCATTGCGGAACCAATGGCTACCATCAGAATCGACGGCACGCCGATGTATAAAATATTGCCGATGATACGCAGGGCCGGCCGAAATCCCTTCAGCTTAAGCTGCACCTCATCATTGAACCGGAAGTTCAGAATCAATGCCAGAATACCTGCCACGATCTGTCCTAAAACAGTAGCGGCGGCGGCACCTTTGATCCCCATAGCCGGGAATGGCCCGATTCCGAAAATCAATAACGGGTCAAAAATAATATTAAAAATCGCGCCCAGCCCCTGTGTGAACATGGTATAAATGGTCTTACCCGTGGACTGCAGCAGGCGTTCAAATAAAACTTCCGTATAAATGCCGAAGCTGAAACATAGGATGATGGTCAGATAATCCACGCCGTACTGCGCGATTTCATCAGAAGCTCCCTGAAGGACAAAGACCAGACGGGTTGCAGTCAGTCCAAAGAGCAGAAAAATAAGATATCCGATTCCCTCCAGAAGAATACCGTGCATGGCAACGCGGTTGGCACCCTCAAAATTTTTTTTGCCAAGTTCTCTGGACAGAAGGGAATTGATACCCACGCCTAGTCCGGTGGAAACACCGATCATCAGATTCTGTACCGGGAAAGCCATGGAAACCGCAGTCAGCGCGTCTTCACTCAGCCTCGCCACAAAAATACTGTCTACTACATTATAAAGCGCCTGTACAAGCATGGAAATCATCATGGGCAGCGCCATAGTGATCAGCAGCCGGTTGACGGGCATGACACCCATCTTATTTTCTGCGGGCGCATTTGTCTCATTACTCATTCTTCTTTTCCTCCGCTTTTTTAATTTTTTTCTTAATGTTTATGGCCAAAGGCCATTTTAATGGATGAAGAAAATAATGTCAATAATCACTTAAAGGTTTGTTATATCATCTGATATATTCTCCGCATATTCTTCATTGAAATCTGTGTGTATTAGTGTTATGATTTTACATAAAAAAGAAGCTGCATAAGCCTGTAAATGAAACTGTGATTTATCATCAGTCGGGATGGATTTTTATGAAAGAAAAAAATTTAACAGCAAAAAAAAGAATATTCCTCGCAGGGGATTCTACCGTGCAAAGTTACCCGAAGGACAAAGAGCCGCAGACCGGCTGGGGCCAGGTCTGGTGGGAATATTTTAAAGGTGCCGGGCAATGTGTTTCCTATTTGTCGCCGGACAGCGCATTCCACCAGTCCGTCTGCTATGAACTCCCGGATGTGATCATTGATAATCGTGCCATGGCGGCCCGCTCAAGCCGTTCGTTTAGGGAGGAAGGCAGGCTTGCTGATATCGCGGCTGTTCTTAAAGAGGGCGACTATCTGCTGGCGCAGTTCGGTCACAATGATGCCAATCAGGCAAAGGAGGAACGTTATGTGCGGCCGGAGGATTTCGGCGCTTCTCTTGCGCCCTATGCCGCACTGTGCCGTGAAAAAAGGGCATACTTTGTTCTGGTGACACCGATTGCCATGCGAAACTGTGACGATCATTCTGACGGCTCCTTTACTTACAGTTTTCCGGAATATCGCCAGGCCATGATCGCGTACGCTGAGCAGAATCACATTCCGCTTCTTGATCTTGGAAAGGCTACCACGGAGTATTGTGCCGGGGGGGGGGCGGAGGGCTGCAAGTCCCTCTTTCTCTGGGTAAATCCCGGTGACTTTCCGGACGGTGAGTTTGCAGACGGCAGACAGGACAACGCACATTTACAGCTTGGCGGAGCCAGAGCCTTTGCCGGCGTGCTGACAAAACTGATAAGGGAATATGAGCAGGACGAGAGGTTGGATGGGCTGCGATCCCTTTTGGAAAGCGAGGAAAAATAGAATGGAAATCAAAAAAGTAACATTGATCGGTCTGGGCGCCATGGGTTCCTTTTTTGCGCCCAGGCTTGCAGCAGGGCTTGGAGATGGGGCGTTTCGCGTACTGGCAGAGGGCGCCAGAAAGACCCGTCTGGAATCGCAGGGCGTCACATTAAACGGAGTCACTTACAGATTCCCGATTATCGAGCCGTCTGTGGAAGGAGATCCCGCAGACCTGGTTATTATGGCCGTGAAGGATATGGGCTTGGACCAGGCGATTATGGATATCCGCAATCAGGTCGGACCCAATACACAGATTCTGTGCGTGATGAATGGGATCGAGAGTGAGGAGAAGGTGGCGGCTGTATATGGCTGGGAGCACGTGCTGTATTCTTATATGAGGATCTCGATTGTGATGGATCAGGGAATTGCGAACTTTAACCCTGACGGAGGTTCCGTTCACTTCGGGGAGAAGGATAATAAAGAGCTTTCCTCCAGAGTACTTGCCGTGAAGGATGTTTTTGACCTCTGCGGCATTCCCTATGAGATTGATCCTGATATGATTAAGGGTATCTGGTTTAAATTCATGTGCAATGTCGGTGAAAATATGACATGCGCGCTGCTCGGCATTCCTTTTGGCGTATTTCGCACGGATGAGCACGCAAACTGGATTCGCCGCTCTGCCATGCGGGAAGTCGCTGCAATCGCACAGAAGAAGGGCATTGATATCGGAGAGCGCGAGATTGAGCTGCAGGAAAAGGTGATTGTCAGGCTCCCATTTGAGAACAAACCATCCACGCTTCAGGACCTGGAGCGCGGCCGCAAAACGGAGGTGGACATGTTCTCCGGTACCGTAATCCGACTGGGAGAAGAGCTGGGGATTGATACACCGGTAAACCGGGTTCTGTATCATGGGATCAAAGCACATGAGTCGGAAAATGAGCGGCTTAAAACTGCGGAGAATTGATGATTTCCTGGCAGATTTTGCAAAAGGGGATATTCATTTTCTGTCGTATGTGATATAATCTGGTGGTACGTGGTTAACGGACATGTGTCCGCTGACCATAACCATCAGATTATCTTTTTATGAGAGGAAAGGTAGGAAACATGGAGAAATTTTTCAAACTCAAAGAAAACGGCACCAATGTAAAGACCGAGCTTTTAGCCGGTCTGACCACCTTCATGACCATGGCGTACATCCTGGCGCTAAACCCCAATCTGCTGACGAATTTTGGGGCGGACGGCGGATCGCAGCTGTGGAACGCCGTATTCCTGGCAACATGTATCGCTTCAGCCATTGGTATGTTCTGCATGGCGTTTCTGGCTAACAAGCCGTTTGCGCTGGCTCCCGGCATGGGTTTTAAACAGTTTTTTTGCAGTGGTCGTAGCCAACATCGTTTCTCTGACAGGCATGACGTATCTGGAATCCTTCCAGGCAGCTTTGGGCATCATCCTGATTGAAGGTCTGGTATTCCTGGTTCTTTCGATTTTTAATATCAGAGAACAGATCGTCAATGCTATTCCGCTTGGCGTACGCCTTGGTATCTCCCCGGCGATCGGCCTGATACTGATGAATATCGGCCTCGGCTCCAATGTGGGTGTTTATTCTTCCAACGGCGGGCCCTTCTATGTGATGAGAGATTTCTTCGGTTCCCTGACCCCGAGCCTGGCTAAGAGTACAATGGGTGATGCGTATCCGACTGTTGTGCTGACCACCGTTACCATGTTTGTAGGCCTGTTCGCCATTCTGATTCTGGCACACCATAAGATCAACGGCTCCGTCCTTCTGGGAATGCTGATTGCCTGCGTCGTTTACTGGGTAGGAGAGGCGGTTTTCCTTGGCACCAACCCGTTCGCAAGTCTGGCGACGGCCTCCTTTGTTCCCGCTTTTGGCGATATGGCAGCCACGACATTATTTAAATTTAATTTCTCAGGCCTTCTGGAAATCGGCTGGTTTACCATGATTACACTGGTCATCACATTCTGCATTATCGATATGTTTGATACCATCGGCACGCTGGTGGGCACTGCTTCCAAGGCCAACATGCTTGATAAAGAGGGCAATATGCCGCAAATGAGAGAAGCGCTGACTTCTGATGCCGTCGGCACCATTGCAGGCGCTTTGACAGGAACCTCCACCGTTACGACCTTTGTGGAATCCGCTTCCGGTGTGGAGGCAGGCGGACGCACCGGCCTGACCGCACTGACTACCGGTATCCTGTTCCTGGTCAGCATGTTCATCGCGCCTGTCGCAGCCATTATCCCGGCAGCAGCTACATCGTCCGCGCTGATCTATGTAGGTATCCTGATGCTCGGCGGCCTGAAAAACATTAAATTTGACGAGATGGATCAACTTGTTCCGGTAGCTCTGATGATCATTGCGGTGCCGATTTCCGGCTCCATTGGCCACGGCATCGGCATTGGCTTGATTGCTTATACTGTTATGAAGGTCTTCACCGGTAAGGCAAAGGAAGTTTCTATGCTGACTTATGTGATTTCCGCGATCTTTTTAATCAAGTTCTTCCTGGTTGTTTGATTTATTCGGACGCTGCAGCAGTTCACTTAATGAAATGTTTTGGTAAATAACACACAACAAAGCGCTGTCCCTGTAATGAACGGGACGGCGCTTTTTGTATTGAACACTGGGTTTAGGGCTTCAATATTATTGTTCCAAAGGGAACCTGTCTGACGCTCGTATCCTTGTTCATTTCTATTTTAGAAACATCCCGAATTGTTCATGATCCTTCACAGAAGGCACACAAAATCACCAAAAATTGTTCACCATCCTCTGGCATGATAAGAATCACAGACAGGAACGAAGTAATTCCATCCTGATACCAGGATAGAGGTTGCCTTGTCAGTCATTTCAATATAGAAAGGGGTAAGAATCATGAACGAATATCAGAATAACGAATGGAACCATTCCTATGAATACGGGCAGCCTGATAGCGGCTCCGCAGCACCAGAAAACAGACAGAAGAAAAAAGGGAGAGGAGCAGGGCCTGTAAAGACCGTCGCGCTGGCCTTATGCTGTGCGCTGGTCGGCGGGACAGTCGGAGCCGGCGCAACTTATGCAGTACAGAACGTCACTGCCACATCTGCCGATTCTACTACTACAATCCGCACAAGCACGGGAACTTCCGCAGAGGTTTCAGTGGAACTGGTTTCTTCATCCGGGGAGGAGATGACAGCAGCTGAGGTATACGCAGAAAATGTAAACGCCACTGTCGGAATTACAACCAGCACGACGACCAATTATTTTGGGTATGAGAGTACATCCGCCGCGTCCGGCTCCGGCTTTATCATCACGTCAGACGGATATATTCTGACCTGCTATCACGTTGTGGAGGACTCGGACACCATTACGGTTACGACTTATGATGAAACATCCTATGAAGCGGAACTGATCGGGTATGATGAAAGCAACGATATCGCAGTTTTAAAGATTGATGCCAGTGACCTGCAGACGGTTGTGCTTGGTGACTCAGAGGCATTGAATGTCGGCGATGGTGTGGTTGCCATTGGTAACCCACTCGGTGAACTGACTTTCTCGCTGACCTATGGCGTCGTCAGCGCGCTGAACCGCTCTGTGACCCTGTCAAGCAATGTCACAATGGAACTGATTCAGACAGACTGTGCGATTAACTCCGGCAATTCCGGCGGAGCGCTTTTTAATATGTACGGGGAAGTGGTCGGCATCGTGAATGCAAAATATTCCAGCTCCTCCTCATCCAGCGCCTCTATCGACAATATCGGTTTTGCCATTCCGATCAGTGATGTTATTGATATTGTGACCAGCATCATTGAGACAGGAAATATTGAGAGTCCATACATCGGCGTCAGCATTACGGATATGACGACAACAGCTGCGGCTGCTACAGGCCTGACACAGGGCGCGGTGGTGCAGAGTGTGACAGAAGGCAGCCCTGCTGATGAGGCCGGATTACAGGCAGGCGATGTGATCACAAAGGTGGACGATACGGAAATTACAGGCAGCAGTGATCTGGTAACGGCTATTTCCAAAACATCGGGAGGCGATGAAATCGCCCTGACAGTCAACAGAAGCGGAGAGACGATGACGATTACCGTTACTGTAGGTGTTCAGACCGAATCCGCGCTTCCGGAAACGGATACGAATGACAGTACAGGAGACAGCCTGCCCGGTCAGGGTGGTTCCGGCAGCGATGGCTCTTCCACCAATCCGTTTGGAAATAATGGACAGAATACGAACCCATTTAATGACCGTAATTCCCAGTCAAACGGAAACTCCTCTGATAATCCATTGTAAAATCGCTGTAATATATATGACGAAAGTTAATTGCAGATGAACCGGCAAGAGAGAAAGGCTGTTTTTATAATCTTTCTCTTTTTTTTCTATATTTTTGGTTCCCGTTATGGTATGATACATAGGGCTGAAAACGTTACAGTCAGTCCTGATTACCGCGACAATCCGCTGCGGATAAAACGGAGGAAAATATGCTCAGTAATCTTGCCTCGCAGATTCTTTCCATTCTGTATGTGGCTCCTGCCACACTGATTGCGATTATATGTCATGAATGCGCCCACGGCTGGGTCTCAGACCGTCTTGGGGATCCGACTCCCCGTGCCAGTGGCAGGCTTACACTTAATCCATTAAAACATCTGGATCCTGTCGGCACGTTATGTCTGCTTTTTTTCCACATGGGCTGGGCCAGGCCGGTGCCGATCAACTCACGGTATTACCAGAATCCGAAAAGAGGGATTATCCTGGTTTCTCTCGCCGGGCCTTTCACGAATTTTATTCTGGCGTTTCTTTCCCTTTTTTGGTATGGACTGATTCTGCTTTATGCGCCGACCGATTCGAAGCTGTGGTACACCATTGAAATTATGGTATACTACTGTGTTGTAATCAATATCGGTCTGGGAATATTCAATCTGATTCCCTTTCCGCCGCTTGACGGTTCCCATGTGTTGGAAGAACTGGTTCCGTTGATTGGGGATATTTACAGTAGATTTCGTTCATACGGGAGCCTGATTCTGATTTTATTGCTGGCATCCGATACACTCAGCCGTCCGCTTTCCTGGCTCAACAGTGCAGTTTTAAACGGTATGTGGAGAGTGATTTATTTCATTCTGGTTCATCTGCCTGTCTTTTCTGCCGGCAGTGTTTAGAAGTCACAATTTGTCAGTGTGATTATGATTGGGTTATCCGGTTTGTATGTAAGAAATACATAAAATCTGCTGAGGTATTAACGCTGTCAATATCATAAGATTTTAATCAGAAATACCGCCTGCGGGGGAGATTTTCCTCTGACGGGCGGTATTTTTATCAGATTCTGATATTTCATTCTGCTTTGAAAGCATATCAGTCAAGCTTTAAATCACCGTCTTTGATCCAGCTGATTTTCCGGAGTATCTCCCCAAACAGAAGACTCAGAAGAGCGGGAAGTACAAAACAGATCAGCACCATTCCGATCCAGTCCATCGCGGTAATGGCACTCTTGCTTCCCTCCGCAATATCGTTGATCCAGCCGGTGTAGACGCCAATCTGCCCCACCAGTCCGCAGGTGCCCATGCCGGAGGAGATAGCAGGACCGTTCATTTCAAAGTGAAAGAGGCATGTCGCGATGGGGCCGGTGATTGCGGAAGCTAAGATGGGCGGTATCCAGATGCGCGGATTTTTGATAATGTTGCCCATCTGCAACATGCTGGTGCCAATGCCCTGAGAAACAAGACCGCCCCATCTGTTTTCTTTAAAACTCATCACCGCAAAACCGACCATCTGTGCACAACAGCCTGCGACAGCGGCTCCTCCCGCAAGTCCAGTCAGTCCCAGAGCGGAGCAGATCGCGGCGCTGGAAATCGGGAGCGTGAGAGCAATCCCGACAATAACAGAAACCAATATACCCATAAAGAACGGTCTTAATTCAGTCGCCCACATAATCAGGCTGCCCACATAGCTGGCAGCTGTACCGATGGCCGGCGCCCACCAGACAGACAGACCGATACCGACCGCAATCGTGACAAAAGGCGTCACCAGAATATCGATCTTCGTTTCTTTGGAAACCAGCTTACCAAATTCGCTGGCAAACACGGAAACCACCAGTACGGCAAGCGGGCCGCCAGCGCCGCCCAACTCATTAGCAGCTGCGCCGACCGTCACCAGCGAAAATAAAACCAGCTGCGGTGCCTGCAGCGCATAGCCAATGGAGATTGCCATGGCTGCGCCCACAACATATGTAGACTTTGCGTAATTCCCGATGGTGGTGAGAAACGCAATGCCTAATTGTGTGCCGGCAGTTGCGACAATTGTTCCGATCAGGAGGGAAGCAAACAGTCCCTGCGCCATTGCCCCCAGTGCGTCGATTCCGTATCGCTTTCCGGAAAATATAATGTTTTTCCGTTCCAGGAATTTTCCGATTTTTCCTTTTTCCTTTTTTCTTTTCATGTTCGGCCCTCCTCGTAGGTATTGATGATCTGAAGCACAATCCGCTGGTGGAAGCTTTGTTTGCTTTCCCTGTTTTATCTGAAGTGCTGCAAAAATCAGCTTTATTATAATTTCCATATGGATATCTGTCAAAAGAAATCGAAAAAGCAGCAGATAATTTCTGAAGAAAAATTAAGAAATCCTTTGCCCTGTCTGGATTGCAGGCAAACACTAAAACATGGTAAAATGACTGCAGAACATCAAAAGAGAGGGAGGTACTTATTTATGTTATCACAGATTTTACCGTTCTTAATTCCGGCAGTCATTATAGTCCTGATCATTGTCATCTTTGCCGGAGGATACTTAAAGGCACCGCCGGATACCGCCTTTGTCATTTCCGGACTGAAAAAGGAGCCGCGGGTGCTGATCGGCCGTGCCGGCGTCAAAATTCCTTTCTTAGAGAGGAAGGATACCTTGCTCTGCAAGCAGATCAGCGTCGATATCAAAACCAACGGCGCGATCCCGACCAAGGATTTTATTGGTGTGGAGATTGACGCTATCGCGAAAGTTCAGATTATGACGGAAGGCCCCGGTTTGAAGCTGGCCATGAAAAACTTCCTGAATATGAAGGAAAGGGATATCATCCTGGCGCTGACTGATTCTCTGCAGGGCAACATGCGTGAGATCATCGGAACTGTGGAATTAAAGGAGCTCTGCACTGACCGTAAAAACTTCGGAGATCAGGTGCAGGAGAAGGCACAGGTGGATATGAACAACCTGGGCATCAAGATTATTTCCTGTAATATTCAGAAAATGGAAGATAAGGAGGGGCTGATTCTGGCTTTGGGTCAGGATAATATGTCCCAGATTAAAAAGAACGCTTCCATCGCGAAGGCGCAGGCCGACAGAGACGTGATCATCGCCCAGGCCGCAGCTTCAGAAGCAGCTAACGATGCGAAAGTAAAGGCGGACACGGAGATCGCCGTCAGGAATAATGAACTGGCAATTAAACAGTCAGACCTTCGCAGACAGGCAGATATCAAGAAGGCAGAGGCGGATGCCGCATACGAAATCCAGAAGCAGGAACAGAGAAAGACGATCGAAATCACAAGCGCGGAAGCCAACATCGCTGCTGAGGCTAAAAACGTGGAGCTCGAACAGCAGAAAGCCAGTGTCCGCGAGCAGACTCTGACCGCAGAGATTAAAAAGAAGGCGGACGCTGATTTATACGCGGCCCAGCGTGAGGCTGAGGCAAGGCTGTTTGAAGAACAGAAAGCGGCCGAGGCCAGACTTTTCGCGGCGAAACAGGATGCGGAAGGTATCCGCTTAAAGGGTCTTGCGGAGGCGGAGGCTATTCGGGCGAAGGGCGTTGCAGAAGCGGAAGCAATCGAGAAGAAGGCGGAAGCCATGTCGAAGATGGGGGAGGCGGCTGTCCTGGAAATGTATTTCAACGCACTGCCTGAGGTTATGAAAAACGCTGCGCAGCCCCTGCAGAATGTCGATAAGATTACCATGTATGGAGAGGGTAATTCTGCCAAAATGGTTAAGGATATTGTGAATGGTGTGACGCAGGTTACCGAGGGGCTCAAGGAGTCATCCGGGGTGGATCTGCAGGCGCTGATTTCCGGCTTCTTAGGTGGAAAAATCGCAAAGGATGCTCAAGACGGCAGCACGGCTTCTGATCAGGAAGCATAAATAATAAATTCACAAAG
>JAJPXG010000090.1:0-4837 GCA_021205565.1 Lachnospiraceae bacterium
CGGATAGGAAAAAGAGGAAAGAGATTTTCAGTGTTCGGTTTTGAGGGTACAATGTACTCCATGGCTGATTGGTCAAGCGGTTAAGACGCCGCCCTCTCACGGCGGTAACAGGGGTTCGATTCCCCTATCAGCTACGAAAAGACTGGATTTCATATTCAGTCTTTTTTTTGTGCACTTTTGATTGACGGGGCAACCGGTTATGATGTAAGATGATATTGTTTTTATGCAATGTATTTCCCAGACGGGGAAAACCTGGATTAAAAAAGATACGGAGATTTCCTGATAAGTACAGGACTGTATGTCAGTACCTGCGTAATAATGACAATCTGGTTGAATTCAATGCAGTGTCAGAAGGGTGGAATGAAAAATTATGCTGGAAAATTTAAAAGAACTGGTATGTGAAGCGAACTTGGAGCTTCCAAAATATGGTCTGGTGACGTTTACCTGGGGCAATGTCAGTGCGATTGACAGAGAGAGTGGTCTGTTTGTGATTAAACCCAGCGGTGTGGAGTATGACAGACTGACACCAGATGATATGGTTGTTGTGGATCTGAACGGATCTGTTGTGGAAGGCCATTACAAGCCTTCTTCCGATACGCCAACGCATCTGGAATTGTACAAAGCTTTTCCGGAGATTGGCGGAATTGTTCATACGCATTCTTCCTATGCGACGAGCTGGGCGCAGTCGGGTCGATCAATTCCCTGTTATGGGACGACGCATGCAGATTATATTTACGGGGAAGTGCCCTGTGTGAGATGCCTGAACGCGGACGAAATCGCGGACAATTATGAGAAGAATACCGGTCTTTTGATTGTATCGGAATTTAAGCGTATGGGAAAAGATCCTGTGGCCGTACCGGCGGTACTGTGCAAAAATCATGGCCCGTTTGCCTGGGGGAAGGACGCGAAGGAAGCGGTTCATAACGCGGTTGTGCTGGAAGAGGTAGCAAAAATGGCTTACCGCACCGAATTGATCAACCCACAGGTAAAACCGGCACCGCAGGAGCTGCAGGATAAGCATTATTACAGAAAGCATGGCGCGAACGCCTATTATGGTCAAATGTAACTAAGTCCGGAATATTGGACACATAAAAAGGTATCCTTGATTTCAGAAAGACATACATAAAGGAGGTTTTCTGAGATGAAAGGATATTATGTGAGCAACGGATATATGGGTTATGTAAACGGGGATTATCAGCTCTTTGCTGATGAGTCGGATTATATGGAATACATAGAGGAGCGGGATTAACCGCTCCTCTATTTGTTATGTGACTGGATATGTATTTGGCCTGGGTTGCAGTCGGCAGTCGCAGATGCTCTTTATGACTTCAGATTGTTCCCGGAGGGGCCGGACCGTTAGCGCGGGTCTTTCCCATAGGGGAAATGCTTAAGCATGTCTGTCCCTGTTATAATTGATCAGGCAGCCGGCCTTTAAAATTTTCTTTTCATCCGGTGTCATGTCCGCGATATAGAGGGAAATTTCCTGCACGGTGCCGCCGATGACATAGGCTGGAATGTGCTGCATGTCGGTATCCAGAGCTGCGCGGATGTTCGGGACATAGATGAAGCTGCCCACCTCAAACTCCGGCTCTTCTTTCATCTGGAAGGGTACCATGCCCCAGTTGATGACATTGGAGCGGTAGCGCTTGGTGGCATACTCGGACACGATATTCGCCAGGCCGCCTAAAACGCGCTGGCAGCTGGCAGCCTGTTCTCTGGCGGAGCCGTCGCCGGGCTTTACAGCATAAATCATGCTGCCGATCTCAATTGACGCCGGATCGATATTTTCACTGCCTGGGATCGTTTTGATTTTCTCATAAACTGACGTAAGCTCTGGCAGAAGTATGGTTGGATTGCTGCCGCTTATCCGGGCACGCTCTAACTTGTCCACTTCTTTGGCATTCCCGACATAGGCCGGATCTCTTCTGGAGAGGGCAAATTCCGCAAGTCCTAAAGGATTGGAGCGGTAGGAAGAGGTCTCGCCGGAGGGAATCAGCTCATCTGTCGTGGTCACCGGATCCATGATCTTTGAGCAAACTCTTAACAAAATATTGTCGGAAAGCGCTTCCATGGCAGGCCAGTCCTTGATGTTCGGACCATAAATAAGGGCGGCGTCCGCCTGTGCTTTTCCATAGCCGTTGTAAATCCGTTTCTCATAGGAAACAGGGTCAAACTCGTAAGCCGGGATTGCATAATCGTCCGCAACATCGGTCGCCGGGGTCAGGACACCGCCGTTTGCGGCAGTTGCAGCGATGCTGCGTGCATCCATCAGCGCAACAGCAGCCATTTGGCCGTTTCCGGGCTTGGAGCCTTCACGGTTGGGGAAGTTGCGGGTTGCATGGCGGATGGAGAGGCAGTCGTTGGCCGGCGTGTCGCCCGCGCCGAAGCAGGGGCCGCAGAAGGCGGTTCTTAAAATCGCGCCCGCCGCCATCAGCGTATTCGCTGCGCCTTTTTTAACCAGATCCATGAAGACCGGCTGGCTGGACGGGTAGACAGACAGCTGGAAGAGACCGTTGCCGCAGGAAGCGTTTTCAAGAATATGCGCTGCTTCCATCACGTTGGAATAAGTGCCGCCGGAGCAGCCGCCGATGAACCCTTGCTGGACGGTCAGTTTCCCGTTTACAATCTTATCGGTCAGGTGATAATCCCTGCCGGAGATTCTCTTTGCTTCCTTTTCTACATCCTCCAGCACATCGGACAGCTTAGAGCCGGTCAGGTCTTCAATCTCAAATACATTGCTGGGATGGAAGGGCAGGGCAATCATGGGCTTCACAGTAGACAGATCCACATAAACGCAGCCGTCATAATAGGCTACATCCGCGGGAGCAAGCTTACGATACGCGTCCGCTCTGCCATGCTGCGCCAGATAAGCCTGCGTGTCCTCATCCGTGCACCAGATGCTGGATAAGCAGGTGGTCTCGGTGGTCATTACATCGATGCCGTTTCTGAAATCGGTAGTCATGGACGCAATGCCGGGTCCGACGAATTCCATGACTTTATTTTTGACATAGCCGTTTTTAAAGACCGCGCCGATGATGGCGAGGGCGATGTCCTGCGGACCGACGCCTCTTTGCGGCGCGCCGTCTAAGTAAATCGCGATGACTTCCGGGTATTTGATGTCATAGGTATCACGCAGCAGCGGCTTTACTAGCTCGCCGCCGCCCTCGCCGATGGCCATGGTACCCAGGGCACCATAACGTGTGTGGCTGTCAGAACCTAGGATCATGCGCCCGCCGCCTGCCATCATTTCCCGCATATACTGGTGAATGACCGCAATGTGGGGAGGAACGTAGATACCGCCGTATTTCTGGCAGGCAGAGAGGCCGAAAAGATGGTCGTCCTCATTGATGGTGCCGCCCACCGCACAGAGTGTGTTGTGGCAGTTGGTCAGGACATAAGGGATGGGGAAGGACTCCATACCGGAGGCCTTGGCCGTCTGAATAATCCCGACATAGGTAATATCGTGAGAAACCAGAGAATCGAAGCGAATACGCAGATTCTGCATATCGGAAGCGGTATTGTGCGCTTTCAGAACAGAGTAGGCAATGGTACCTTCCTTTGCCCTGGAGCGGTTAAATGTAAAGCCGTCTGTCGCCGCTTTCCGTTCAGGGACAATTTCCTGTCCGTTCAGTAAATAAACGCCGCCGTCATATAACCTTATCATAAAACAGATCCTCCTATTCAATTTCCGCGCGAAATAAAAAGAATCGGAAAAGATATTTCGCCGGTATCCATTTTCAGAAGTTTACGTGTGAACGAAACCGGAAAAATCCGGTTGACTGCCCATGCCTTTATATTGTACAACACTTCTGATGAGTCGTCCAGAGACAAGTTGCCTAAAATTGTATGCGTGTATCCCGAAAAGATTGTATACCGAAATACAAAATTTGATTGTTTTTTCGGAGAAGTTCAGTTATAATGAATTCATATGCGGAAAAAGGAAAGAAGGAGGCTGATTCATGACACCGAATGTTTATTATACCCCCGATCATGTGAGTATGCGGCTGCGCGAGGAATTTCAGAGCCGTGGCAACATGCGAGTGAACCTGGCGCAGGCCTACGGTAAATCTTTAAATTATACAGATATTCCCAACCAGCTTTTTAAGGAAAAAGGGATTAAAAAGGGCTTAAGAAATGAGGACGGAACCGGCGTTCCTGTTGGGTTGACCCGGGTTTCCAACGTGGTCGGCTATCAGAAAGATGAGAATGGCAATAAAGTAAATGTCCCCGGCGACCTGATTTACCGGGGCATCAGCATCAAGGACTTCGTGCAGGAGGGACAGGATAAGACCGACAGCTTTGAGGAAGCCAGTTACCTGCTTTTATTCGGTTATCTGCCAAACAGAAATGATCTGCGGATTTTCAGGGAGTGCCTGTCGGGGTATTATAATCTTCCGGATGAGTTCCTGGAGATGAGCCTTTTGCGCAGCCCGGGGCAAAATCTGATGAATAAGCTGCAGTCTGCGGTGCTCGCTCTTTACAATTATGATATGACACCGGACGATACGGATCCTTATCAGACCTTATTGAAAGGCCTGAATATTCTGGCAAAGTTGCCCAGCATTTCCTGCTATGCTTACCAGAGTAAGGTACATTATTTTGACAGAGGAAGCCTGGTTATTCATTATCCGAAGCCGGAATATTCTATCGCGGAGAACATTTTATACATGATGCGCGCAGACGGCTCCTTCACGGAAAGCGAGGCGAGGCTGTTGGACACCATGCTGGTACTTCATGCGGATCACGGTGGCGGTAATAACTCAACCTTTACCAACGTGGTAATTTCCTCCACGGATACGGATATTTATTCCGCGGTCAGCGGCTCTATCGGCTCTTT
>JAJPXG010000090.1:4847-41279 GCA_021205565.1 Lachnospiraceae bacterium
CTTTGAAGGGACCGCGCCATGGCGGCGCCAATATCCGCGCCTGCGAGATGATGGAGGCAGTGATTTCTGAGATCGGCATCGATGCTACGGAAGAACAGATGCGGGATGTTGTCATCAGAATCCTGGACAGAAGATTTTATGACAATAAGGGGCTGGTGTATGGTTTCGGCCACGCTGTCTATACGATCAGTGATCCGCGTGCGGAGATCTTAAGGGATTATTGCCGTATGGTGGCGCACGAGAAAGGCAGGGATGAGGAGTGCGACTTTTATGAAAAGTTTGAGAAGGTGGCGCAGCAGACGATCATGCAGGTGAAAAATACACCGATTTCCAATAATGTGGACTATTACAGCGGCTACGCCTATAATATGCTGGGCATTCCGCACGATCTGTTCACGCCGCTCTTTGTGTGTGCGCGCATGTCAGGGTGGCTGGCGCACAATATCGAGAACAAGCTGTACGACGGCAGAATCCTCCGGCCCGCGACTGTGTATGTGGGCGGAGAGAGCGAGTATGTGCCGATTGAGAAGAGGTAAGTCAGTGCAGGATTATGGGGTACAGAATGTTTTCGTATTGCAAATCATTTGAATTTCTGTAAAATAAGAGGTTGATGGAAGATGTTCTGTCAACCTCTTATTTTGTTCGATTGGTTTCTGATTGAAAGAGTATGATTTGTGTAAAAATTTTGGAGCAGCATAAATGGTATCACAGAAGTGACCGGAAAGGAAATGATATGGAATTTAAAAAAATTGAAAAAAAAGAAGAAGGCAAATTTATCACACGCTATGACGTGACTTATGAGACGGCGGATCACCAGATCAAAACATATGAAATGATCAGCCGCAATCCGGAAATTCACTCTTTTGAGGAGCTGCACGGCAAGAACGCGGACGCGGTGGTGATTATTGTGACGGATGAGAGCGGTGAGAGAATCCTGGTGGATCGGGAATTTCGCCTGGCGCCGGGACATTGGGTATATAATTTCCCGGCAGGACTGATTGATCCGGGAGAGACGCCGCAGGAGAGCGCGGTGAGAGAGCTGTGGGAGGAGACTGGGCTGGAGCTGTACGAGATCAATGATTTCCTGGGAATTTCCTATAGTGCGGTCGGCTTCAGCAACGAAACCAATGTGTGCGTGGTGGGAAAGGCCAGAGGCGAGTTCCATCAGAGTACTTCCACGGTGGAGGAGATTGAGGCGGCCTGGTACACGAAGGCCGAGATCCGGCAGCTTTTGAAAAACGGAGACCCGTTTGCGGCCAGAACCCAGGCTTTCTGCTATGTATGGAGCAGGGAGTAGCCTCGCGGTCTGCGCTGGGTTATGACCAATTAACGAAAACATTAAGAAAATCCTAAGAATTCCCGCATTGACAGGCAGGTGTATCGGATGATGCCATGAATGTAACTTAAACTGAGGCAGTCATGAAGGGGGAATTTATGAAGAGAAAAGTGATGTTATGGCTGGCTGTTTTGCTTGCTGTTGGAAGCCTTAGTGGTTGCTCCTGTTGGAAGTCTTCGGAAACGGAAGAAAATGTGGAAACCATGGAGGAAATCTCTGGTATATCCGGAGAGACAGGACAGCTTGTGAAGGGAGAAAACGGAGAGACGGAACTGAAAACGCAGAAATATGAAGCAACGATTGAAAACCTGAGAGCGGAATATATCTATAATTACCCGTCTACGAAATAATCACAGAAAATCTTTTTGTGAGGAAATGCTTGACAGAAAAGAAGGTTCTGTATACAATGATACAAGCGAATGGCCGCGGACTTGCTGCCATTCGTTTTGTGTATTGCAGGCGACAGAAAAGAACAGGTTCTGGCCGTGCCGGACGCGGATATGTCCGGAAAGGAAAGCAATTGTAATAAAAAGGAGGCTGTTATGGCGAAAATCAGGATGACGACACCACTGGTGGAGATGGACGGGGACGAGATGACCAGAATTCTCTGGCAGATGATCAAGGAGGAGTTGATTCTTCCCTATATTGATTTAAAAACGGAGTATTATGATCTGGGACTGGAGCACAGGAATGAGACCAACGACCAGGTGACAGTGGACAGCGCCAATGCGACTTTAAAATACGGCGTGGCCGTCAAATGTGCGACCATCACGCCCAATGCGGCCAGAATGACCGAGTACAATTTAAAGGAAATGTGGAAGAGCCCTAACGGCACCATTCGCGCAATCTTAGACGGAACGGTCTTCAGGGCGCCGATCCTGGTGAAGGGGATTGTTCCCTATGTTTCCAACTGGAAAAAGCCCATCACCATCGCCCGCCACGCCTACGGCGATGTTTACAAAAATACGGAGATCAGGGTTCCCGGCCCGGGCAAGGCGGAACTGGTCTTTACCGGAGAGGATGGGACGCAGATCCGGGAGACGGTTCATGAGTTTACGGGAGAGGGAATTTTACAGGGCATCCATAACACGAAAAAGTCGATTGAAAGCTTTGCCAGAGCCTGCTTTAATTACGCGGTGGACACGAAGCAGGATCTGTGGTTTTCCACCAAGGATACGATCTCCAAAAAATATGACCATACCTTCAAGGACATTTTTCAGGAGATTTATGATACGGAGTATAAGGCGAAATTCGAGGAGCTGGGGATTACGTATTTCTACACATTGATTGACGACGCGGTGGCCAGGGTCATTCGCTCCGAGGGCGGCTTCATCTGGGCGTGCAAAAATTATGACGGCGATGTGATGTCTGATATGGTGGCCACAGCTTACGGAGATCTGTCCATGATGAGTTCTGTTCTGGTATCCCCGAGCGGCGTTTATGAGTATGAGGCAGCTCATGGCACGGTACAGCGCCACTATTATAAGCATTTAAAGGGCGAGGAGACCTCCACCAACTCGATTGCCACGATTTATGCCTGGACCGGGGCGTTACGCAAGCGCGGCGAGCTGGACGGTATCCCGGAGCTTGTGGAATATGCGGATAAGATGGAGAAGGCCTGTGTGAAAACCATTGAGGACGGTAAAATGACGAAGAGCCTGTCATTGATTTCCACCTGTGAGAATCCGGTGATTTTGAACAGCCTGGAGTTTATTCAGGCAATCCGGGCGACGTTTGAGGAGCTGTAATTCAGCAGGCATAGATAAATTTTGATTGAAGTGAATATGAGCTCTCTGCCATCCTGAGGAAGGGAGCTTTGCTGCTGAAAGAGAAAACATATTGTAAAAGAGATGGAGAGCGGTTTTGAGGACTGCTCTCCATTTTTAATATTACATATCTGAATTAAAATGCTGACTACAGGCTTTTGATGAACCGCAAAAAGGCAGTTCTGCCCTCTGGTGTGCATTTGTAAACGCCCGCGTCCTCGAGGACATGGACGAAGACCTTGCCGATCTCCTCCTGCAGAATGTGATCCAGGTTGTCGGCATTCACATCGCTGTATTTGGGCAGAAATCCGGCGACCCAATCCGCGTGCTTGTTAAGTGTTTCATCCGCTGAAATATCGCGGCCTGCCAGAATGGCTTCTTTTAATAAATCCATCTCCTTATTCAGGCGGGCAGGTAAAACGGCCAGGCCCATGACTTCAATCAGACCGATATTTTCTTTTTTAATGTGGTGCAGATTGGCGTGCGGGTGATAGACGCCCAGAGGATGCTCCTTAGTGGTGATGTTATTGCGCAGCACCAGATCCAGCTCGTACGTATCGCCTGCCTTGCGGGCGATGGGCGTGATGGTGTTGTGGGGCTCCCCGTCGGTGAAAGCGTAAATAAAGGCGTCTTCGTCGGTGTAGCCTCTCCATGCGTTCAGCACATGCTCCGCGGCGTCAATCAGGCGGTCAGAGTCCTGATGGCGGATGCGGATGACGGACAGCGGCCATTTGAGAATCCCGCTCTCCACATCCTCAAAGCCGGGCAGGGTCACCGGAAGCTCGATCGGAGCCTGCGCCATGGCGAAGGTATAGTGGCCGCCCTGAAAGTGGTCGTGGCTTAGAATAGAGCCGCCTACAATCGGCAGGTCGGCATTGGAGCCGAGCGTGTAGTGCGGAAACTGTTTCACAAAGTCAAAGAGCTTGATGAAGGCGGCCCGGTCGATCTTCATGGGCGTGTGCTCGCGGTTAAAGACGATGCAGTGCTCATTGTAGTAAACATAAGGCGAGTACTGGAAGCACCAGTCGCTGTTGTTGATGGTCAGCGGAATGATGCGGTGATTCTCCCTGGCGGGGTGATCCACTCTGCCGGCATAGCCCTCGTTCTCCACGCAGAGCTGGCACTTGGGATATGCGGTGTTTTTCGCGGTTTTGGCCGCGGCGATGGCGAGCGGATCCTTTTCGGGCTTGGAGAGATTGATGGTGATGTCAATCTGGCCGTAGGGGCTGTCCACCTTCCATTTCCTGTCCTTGCTGACCCGACCGCGGCGGATATAGTTGGTATCCTGGCTGAACTGATAGAACCAGTCGGTTGCGGTTTCGGGAGACTGCGCGTATTTTTCAAAAAAGGTCTTCTGTACCTGGGCAGGGCGGGGCAGGAGGCAGTTCATGAGTTTCGTGTCGAATAAATCTTTATAGGTAATGCTGTCCGGAATGAGACTGCGGGAAACGGCTTCCTTAAGCAAAACGTCCAGAATTTCCTCCAGACTCAGCTCCGGAATCTGCTCCGGCTCCTCGTAGCTGTCTTCGTGCATGACGTCCAGGAGCAGAATGATGGTGTAGATTGTCTTAGAATCTGGTTTTAGACCCTTGCGGATGCCGTAGTCGGTGAGGGCGGCAATATAGGTGGAAAGCATGGCTTAGTTCTCCTTTGGTTTAAAAGATAAAGTGATACCAGGTTTCGGAGTGGAACGGCTCCTCCGCTTTTAAAATCGGTTTTTCAAACTCCGGATTATCAATGTTGATCGCATTGACATAAAACTGGCTCTCAAAGCAGATCGCGTTGGTCATAGGGCCATCCCAGGCATCCGGTGTGTCGGGAGAGGTGTAAATCTGAAATCCCGGCAGGTCGGTATGCACCTCCAGAGTGATGCCGGTCTGATCGCCGATGCAGCGAATGCGGGGATTTTCCAGGCAGTGATGCGGCTCTTTGCACAGGTTGTCATCCAGTGTATTTTCCACGGGGCGGGGAGTGGTGTAGTCGAATTTCGTACCGGCTACAGGAAGAATCCGTCCGGTGGGGACACAGTCTACGGCCTCTGTGTAGCGGGTGGAATCCACCCACAGGCTGTGCTGCCAGATGGTGCCCTGTCCGTTTAAATTGAAGTACGCATGATTGGTCATATTAAAGAGAGTATCCATATCGCTGACGGCGTCGTAGCTGATTTTCACTGTATTGTCCTCGGTCAGGCAGTAGGAGACGGTCAGCTTCAGATTGCCCGGGTAGCCCTGGTCCATATGAGGGCTGAAAAGAGAAAAATGCACCGCGTTGTGCGCTTCGTCAACCTCCGTCTGATACATGCGGTGGTCATAATAATCCGGCCCGCTGTGCAGGTTGACATCCTGCCCGTTGCCATGATTGGTTGCCGGAAATGTGTAGGTCCGGCCATTGAGGGTAAAAGAAGGGCCTTTTCCTGCGATGCGGTTGGCAACACGGCCGATGGGGCAGCCACGGTGGCCTCTGCCGGTTTCGTAACCGGCAGCGCTGTCATAATGCTGCATCATGTCAAGAGGGCCGTCGGCGGTGGGAACGATCACATTAACCCATGTGGCGCCGCAGTTGGTAAACTGGGCCTGGCAGCCGTTCTGGTTGGTGATGGTGTAGAGTTTCGCGGCTTCGCCTTTGGAGGTGAGGCCGTAGTCGGTGATGGTGATGCTCATGAGATTGCTCCTCCTGTTCTTATGAGATTATATGTGCTCCCTGGCCGATGTCCACAACGTAAAAGTCCGCTTTCAGGCCGGTGCGTTTTGTGTATGCTGTTCCAACCTTTTCTTTAAAGGCGTCGATCGCCTCTTCCTTCACCAGGCTGACCGTGCAGCCGCCGAAGCCGCCGCCGGTGATGCGGCTGCCAAGGCACCCCTCGATTTTCCAGGCTTCTTCAGCCAGAACATCCATCTCTGTGCAGGAGACCTCGAAATCATCCCGCAGGGAAATGTGAGAGGCATTCATCAGCTGGCCGAAGCGTGTGATGTCGCCTGCCTTTAAAGCTTTCACGGCGTCGATGGTGCGGCGGTTCTCATAGACCGCGTGCCTGGCGCGTCTGCGGATAACGGGGTCGGAAATGGAGGGCGCCAGGAAGTCAAAGACCTCAGGCGTCAGAGCGCCGAGGGACGGAATATCGACCACTTCCTGCAGCTCCCTTAAGGCCTGCTCGCACTGGCTGCGGCGGGTGTTGTACTCGCTGGTCACCAGGCTGTGCTTGACGTTGCTGTTGGTCACCACGACACGGATGCCGTCAAGCTTCATGGGTGCGTACTCATATTCGAGGGTGTTGGTGTCCAGGAAAATGGCGCAGTCCTTCTGCCCCATGGCGGAGGCAAACTGATCCATGATGCCGCAGTTCATGCCGTTGAAGGTATTCTCGGAGAACTGGCCGATCAGTGCCAGATCCTGCATGGAAATGTCCATGCCGAAGGAATCACTTAACATCAGTCCGGTCAGTACCTCTAAGGAGGCGGAGGAGGATAAACCGCTGCCGGCGGGAATATTGCCGTAAATGAGAATGTCTGCGCCGCTGGGAATGGGATGTCCCTTCTGTTCAAATGCCCAGATTACGCCCTTCGGATAATTGGCCCAGCCGGTGTCTTTTCCGGGAGCCAGAGAGTGGATGGAAGAGGTCGCGATGCCGCCCTTTGGAAAATTGACGCTGAAAAAGCGCAGCACATCGTCCTGCCTTACCCGGATGGCGCCGTAGGTGCCGATGGTCAGGGCGCAGGGGAAGACGTGCCCGCCGTTGTAGTCGGTATGTTCCCCGATTAAGTTGACCCGGCCGGGCGCAAAGTAGGTGTTAATGTCGCCGCCCTCGCCGTAGGTTTTTGCAAACAGTTCTTTCAGTTCCTTGCCAGTCATGAAGATACCTCCGTGAAAGAAAATATGGATTCAGCTCAGGCCGGACATGGGATTGCGGAAAAATGCACCTGCGCTGTCCGTGATGCACCGGGCTTTATTTTACTCAGAAACAGTATAGCAGAATTTGATTTTGCCGTAAAGAAATATGTTGGCGAGTTTGGAGGACTTTGCGAGGTATGCTGGGTGAGATTTTTTGCTTTTTTGGGGAGGCTGCAACCGAAAGTTGCTGGTGCGGAGGCGAACTTTTGTGTACAATAAGCGCAGGAACAGGGACACAGGGAGGACTGACAGTGAAATTTGGCGAAAATTTAAGAAGAATGCGGGAACTGAAAAAAATATCGCAGGAGCAGCTGGCGGAGCTTGTGGGCGTTTCCAGACAGAGTGTTTCCAAGTGGGAGCGGGAGGAGAGCTTTCCGAGCATGGAGCGCCTGCTGAAGCTGTGTCAGATTTTTGGCTGCGACCTGGCTGATCTGCTGACGGAGAGCGGGAGCGGGGAGGTCAGGAATACTGACGATACGGAGTCGAAAGAGAATGCCGGAGCTGAGGTGGGTGCTGCGGTATGCGTTTCGCAGAGTGAATTTGGCTCCATGGATATTTCAGCGGCAAGGGAAAACGAGCCTGAGAAAAAAACTGACAGAGATTCTGCAGAGAGTGAAATAACGCCCGAAAGCAGAGAAACAACGAACAGAGCGGGACGATTTAGACATACCCGTGCATTCCGGGGCGTGTGCGCGGCGGTTCTGTTGCTGGCCGTTATTCTGCTAGCTGTCCATATCGGCCGGGAAGCTTTATCGGGCAGTGATGAGCTGACTTCCCTGTACCACTATAAAACGGACGCCACTGCGGAAATCATCGATGCGGAAAGCGCGCATGTTTATTATGAGAAAATACAGAATCGCCTGTATGCAGGTCAAAACGACTGTGTATGTCATTCAATTATGTATCTGGCGGAGGACGAAGAGCAGGATTACCTGGACACTTCGACGCTTTCCTATGCGCTTTATTCGGAAACATATTCTCATGGAAACGCCTTTCTGGTGACACTGTCCGTGGTGACGGTCTATGACGGAGAAACGGAAAAGCCTGGGCTTGCGTGGGTGGACGTTACACCGCAGGCGCTGACAAAATTTGAGGTGGATACGAGTGTTCTGAAGGGGGATGAGGCGGTGACTGATGATACTCTGGTATACATCTGCGGATATACGGTCCGGATTCCGCAAAAAGCGGTGGATTCTGAATTTGCGGAGCAGTATGGGTATCAGAAGGGGCAGGCCGGGACTTATGATAAATCGGAGCATATTTTTCTGATCAGCGGGTCGGTCTTTTAAGATTTCAACGATCATTTCACAGGGGTGGAAAGAGGGCAGCTTCCGGTTCTGATGGATCGGTCTGCCCTGTTTTGATGCCGGTTTTTCATAAAAAACCCGTCTTGCCAATGGAGACACTTTGTAGTAAGCTGTAACAATAAACAAGCGGGGAGGAGACAATATTATGTACATCGTATGCCTGGACATGGAGGGAGTGCTGGTGCCGGAGATCTGGATCGCATTCTCCGAGGCGACCGGCATTCCGGAATTGAAGAGAACCACCAGGCACGAGCCGTATTATGATAAACTGATGAAATTCAGGCTGCATATTTTAAAGGAGCACGGTCTGGGGTTAAAGGAAGTGCAGGATGTGATCGCCACGATTGATCCGCTGCCTGGGGCGAAGGAATTCTTAGACGAGCTCAGGAGCCTGACGCAGGTGGTGATTTTAAGCGACACCTTTGAGCAGTTTGCGGCGCCGCTCATGAAAAAGCTGGGGTATCCGACGCTTTTCTGCAATACACTTGAAGTGGCGGAAAACGGCGAGATTACGGATTTCCATATGCGGGTGGCAAAGTCCAAGCTAAGCACTGTCAAAGCGCTGCAGTCCATCGGTTTTGAGACAATTGCGAGCGGCGACAGCTACAATGACCTGGATATGATTTACGCCAGCAAGGCGGGCTTTTTATTTAAAAGCACGGAGAAAATCAAAGCGGACAATCCGGGACTTCAGGCGTTTGAAGAGTTCGATGAGCTGTCAGCCGCAATCAAGGCGGAACTGGCAAAGTAATTTTCTATTTATGGGGAATACTGAAATAAAACTTTCCGAATGTAGACGAAAAGAAGGTATTCTCCTTGAAATGGATCAGCAGAAACAGAGAAATTTATAAAGCCGCTGCCCGCCTGGCACTTCCCATCGGCTTACAGTCGCTGGTTGCGCTAAGTGTTAATCTGGTGGATACGGTCATGGTGGGGCGGCTGGGTGAGACCTCCCTGTCGGCGGTCTCTTTGGCGAATCAGTTTATTACCACCTATCAGGCTTCCTGCCTGGGGATCGGCATGGGCGCGAGCGTCCTGATTTCCCGCTTTTACGGCGGGCAGGACATGGACGGTGTGAAAAAGGCTGTGACCGTCATGCTGCGTCTTGTGATTTTGTTTGGACTGACATTTACGGTTGTGACAGCGGCTGCGCCAGGCTTTCTTATGCGGCTTTATACGGCAGAAGCGGCCATTGTCCGTGAAGGCAGGGACTATCTGCGTGTATTTGCTTTCTGCTACATTATTCATGGCGTAACGCTGACCGCTACGCTTACTTTGCGCAGTGTAGGGAAGTCCAGAATACCCATGTTCTCATCGATCATTGCCTTTCTGATCAATCTGGCCGGTAATTATGCTTTTATTTACGGAAAATTCGGCGCACCATCCATGGGTGTGACGGGCGCGGCACTGTCTACATTGCTCGCGAGAGTGTTTGAGTTCGCTTTTGTGGCGGGCTATCTTTTCTTTGGGGATAAAACGGTCGGGTACCGGCTCCGGGATATTTTCGGGAAATGTGCTTCCATAACAGGAGAGTATTTCAGGATTGGTCTGCCGGTCTTTGCCGGGGAGGCGCTGCTGGCTGTGGGAAATAATGTGCTGGCCATGGTGATGGGCCGCATCGGCGCGGCCTTTGTGTCGGCCAACGCGATTGCCACGGTGACACAGCAGCTTTCCACGGTGCTGCTGCAGGGCTTTTCACAGTCGGCCTGCATCCTGGTGGGGCAGACGTTGGGTAGAGGCGAGGATCAAAAGGCTGTGCGGACAGCACGGGTCATGCTGAAGCTGGGACTTTATATCGGCCTTGCAGGCAGTATATTGATTTTGGGTTCCGCGAATTTTGTGATCTCGGTTTATCAGGTGACGGCAGAAACTGCCGCCATTGCAAAGCAGCTGCTTCAGGTGACTGCTCTGGTCGTGATTTTTCAGAGCGTGGATAGTGTGCTGACGAAGGGTGTGCTGCGGGGCGGCGGGGACACGCGTTTTATCCTGCTTACGGACATGCTTTTTCTGTGGATTTTCAGTGTGCCGTTAGGGGCTATGGCAGGTCTTGCCTGGAAGCTGCCGGCCTTTTTGACTTATTTTTTCCTGAAAACAGACAGGATTCTCAGCTGTGTTCTGTGTTTATGGAGACTGAAGAGCGGAAGGTGGATCCATACGATCGGGCAGGAAACCAAAGGAGCAGAAAAGAAAGGATAGTATTATGATTCAGGACATTGCGCCGCATCATTTTCATAATGAATTCCACTTAAAAAAGCCGAAAGCGGAGGATATCCTGCTGATTTTCAATGATAAAAAGGAAGTGTTGGTCAGAAAATCTGACGGGGAAGAAATCGAATTTCCGCGGTGTGGGGAAGTGCTGCTGTTTTCAAACGCAGAAGCAGAAAGCAGGGCAGAGTATGCCTTCTCTTTGGATGACAGGGACTATTACCTGCTGCTTGATTATTCCGGTTCTGTCACGGCTCCCGGCTGCGAATATCTGTCCTTAACGAAGGTCCGCGCGGGCACCAGAGAGGCAAACCGGCCGTCCAGTCTGCTGATCATGACCGGCTGGCATCTGTATGTCTGGTACCGCTCCAATCAGTTCTGCGGCCGATGCGGCCAGAAAACTGTCCGGGACACAAAGGAAAGGATACTTTACTGTCCGCACTGCGGCAATATGATTTACCCCCGCATCAATCCGGCGGTGATTGTGGCGGTGACGGACGGTGATCGGATTCTGTTATCCCGCTACGCGGGCAGGGTACATACAGGATATGCGCTGATCGCCGGTTTTGTGGAGATCGGTGAGACATTGGAGGAGACGGTGGCCCGGGAGGTCATGGAGGAGGTTGGCCTCAGAGTCAAAAACATCCGTTACTACAAAAGTCAGCCCTGGGGCGTGGACGGTAATGTATTGCAGGGCTTTTTCTGTGATCTGGACGGGGAGGACCATATCCGGCTGGATGAGCGGGAGCTTTCCATGGCGCAGTGGTATCACAGGGACGAAATCCCGGTGGAGGACGACGGCTACAGCCTGACCAGGGAAATGATCGGGGTATTTAAGCATAAAAATGCGTGAATGCGCAGGCGATTATATGACAGGGGTCGCCTGAAAACAGAGGGAGGTATTTTCAATGAAGTTATCTATGAAGGAAAAGGCATCCTACGGCCTCGGCGCTGTGGGAAAGGACATGGTGTATATGCTTTCTGCCAGCTATGTCCTGTATTACTATCAGGACGTCTGCGGCGTAAACGCGATTGCCATGGGCATCATCCTGATGGCTGCGCGTGTGTTTGATGCGTTCAACGACCCGATTATGGGAGTGATTGTGGCAAAGACCAAAACAAGATTCGGCAGGTTTCGTCCCTGGCTTCTGGTTGGCACGCTGTTGAACGCGGTCATTCTGGTGCTGATGTTTTCCGCACCGCCGGCGCTTGATGCCTCCGGACTTGTGGCGTATGCCGCGGTTACTTACATTCTCTGGGGTATGACCTATACGATCATGGACATTCCGTACTGGTCCATGATTCCGGCGTTCACGGAGGGAGGAAGGGAGCGTGAAAATCTGACGACGCTTGCCAGAAGCGCGGCCGGTGTTGGCTCCGCTCTGATCACCGTGGTCACCATGATGAGCGTTATGGCTCTCGGCAGCGGAGACGAGCGTGTCGGTTTTCAGAGGTTTTCACTGATTATCGCCATCCTGTTTATTTTGTTTATCTGTTGTACCTGCCTGAATATCAAAGAAAAATCCACTGTGAATGTGGAATCCCCGTCCGTCGGACAGATGTTTCGCGCTTTACTTCAAAACGACCAGGCGATGACGGTGGTGCTTACGATTGTCCTTATCAACTGCGCGGTGTATATCACATCGAATCTGGTGATTTATTTTTTCAAATATGATTTTGGAGGGGCTTCCTGGTACAGCTCCTACACGCTGTTTAACATGTTTGGCGGTGCGATGCAGATTCTTTCGATGATGCTGTTTTTCCCGCTGCTGCGCAGGTTTTTCAACACAATCCGTATCTTTTATATCAGCTTTTCCATGGCGGTTGTCGGTTATATTGTCCTGCTTGTGTTGGCTTTCACGAGCATGGCGAATGTCTTTGTGCTGTTTATTCCGGGCTTTCTGATTTTTGCGGCGAGCGGGATGCTGACGGTATTGACGACGATTTTTCTGGCAAATACGGTGGACTACGGCGAGGTCAAAAACAATCGCCGGGATGAGAGCGTGATTTTTTCCATGCAGACATTTGTTGTCAAGCTTGCCTCCGGCATTGCGGCACTGGTTGCCTCCATTTGCCTTTCTGTGTGCAATTTAAGCTCTGATACTGATGCCGAAGCTGTTGCCGAAGCAGCAGGGTCTTCTGTAGCCGGTCTTCGCATGACCATGACTGTTTTTCCAATCGCGATGCTTTTCATTGCGGTATGGCTGTTCCATAAGCGTTATCTGCTGACGGATGAGAAGGTGGAAGCGCTTGCGGACGAGATACGGATGAGGCGGGAAGAGGAAAACGCCTGATTTTACTCTGCGTTTTATGGAGAGTACGATGAAGAAAAATGATGTACATACCAGTGATATAAAACCGGATGCAATCAAACCGGAAGAGAATTATATGCGGTTCATGGAGGAATGTGTGTTCCCTTACATCCTTCCCCGCCGGGAGGAATGTTATCTCTCACGGGAAGCGGGGCGACAGATTTACTGCGCGTTTTATACGGCGGGAGAATGCTGTTCGGAGCAACGCACAGAAGCGGATGAGCGTGACAAAAACGTGTCGGGGATCATACTCATTGCACATGGCTTCAGCGAGACGGCGGACAAATACTTTGAAGTGATTTATTATTTTCTAAAGGCGGGATATCATGTATGCATTCCGGAACACTGCGGCCATGGGCGTACATACCGTCTTGTCAAAGAAGATTCCAGTCTGATACATACGGACAGCTGGCAGAGATATGTAGATGATTTAGGATTCGCCGCGGAATCCGCAAAGAGTTACTGGCAGCAGAATTCTGAGCGGCCTTTCTTTCTTTTTGCGCATTCCATGGGCGGCGGGATCGGCGTGGCGCTGGCTGCGCAAAAGCCTCATCTGTTTGACAGAGTTCTCCTCACGTCTCCCATGATCCGTCCTCTCACAGGAGGCGTGCCCTGGTCAGTGACAAAGCTGATTGTTTCTGTGATGTGTACACTTGGTAAGGAGAAAAGCTATGTCATCGGGCAGCACGTGTACGATGGTAAAGAGACTTTTGAGGAAAGCTGCGCGACATCATACGCCAGATGGGCCTGGTATAAAAATAAAATCGATTCAGAGCCACTTTATCAGACATGCGCCGCTTCCTTTGGATGGCTGCGCGAAGCCATCCGCTTAAACCGTTTCCTTATACGGGATGCGTGGAGGCAGATAAAGGTTCCTGTTTTGCTGATTCAGGCGGAGGAAGAAAATGTTGTTTCCAAAGAGCAGCAGGAAGTGTTTGTAAAAAAGCTGACCGCGTCTGCCGATATCGTCTGTATTCCTGGCACGAAACATGAAATCTTTCGCTCGGACGATGAAACGGTCCGGCGATATATGGACAGGGTGCTGGAATTTCTGTCGACATAACGGAGCCGGAAGCATGCCTCTTTGTCCTTTGTATCAAAAATATGGTAAAAATACATAAATTTGTTGCCATATTTCAGAAATTCATGTAAAATATGCGCAAAGGGCAGAGGAAAGTGTCCGAAACTACAGCTTCTGTGTTCACACAGGCAGCTGTGGCTTCGGACACTTAACGAGCGAAGCGAGCCGGAAAAGCCGCAGGCTTTTCCGGCCTCTGGCCTACAAATTGCTGTATAGAAGACGGTCGCTCCGGCATCCTAAGCCGGAAGAGAAGAAAGGGGTATCGAATGCTGAAACAGAAAATGATGGAGTTCCACTCGAAAACCGGTAACCAGGTGGTGCTGCGCGCCATCCCGGGACATTTTGCCACCAGTCACTCTCACATCAATTATTATGTGGATATGACGCAGTTAAAGACCAGAGTCAGCGAAGCTGCGGAAGTGGCGAAGGCCTTTATCCGCATGCTTTCTCCGCATATCGTGGTGGACACGATTGTGTGTATGGACGGCAGCGAGGTGATCGGCGCTTATCTGGCCGAAGAGTTGAAAAAGGGCATGTATGCCAATATGAATCATCATGATACGGTCTATGTGGTGACGCCGGAGATCAACTCCAACAACCAGCTTCTGTTCCGCGACAATCTGGTGCCAGAGATTAAGGGCAAGAATATCCTCCTGCTCTTAGCCACCTCCACCACAGGTATGACCATCGACAGAAGCCTTGAGTGTCTGGATTACTATGGCGGCAAGGTGCAGGCGGTCTGTTCCGTGTTCAGCATGGTCGATCACTGCGGCGGCCACGAGGTGAAGAGTATCTTTACCGGTAAGGACATCCCGGGTTATGTGGCTTATGAAGCCTACAACTGCCCGTTCTGTAAACAGAAACAGAAGCTGGACGCGATCGTGAACGGCTACGGATATTCGGAGCTGAATTACTGATCGGCCGCACTGATGGAAAGGTTTGACGTATATGTACTGAAGAACCGTTTCGCCATCATTCATATAAAATCCAAGAGAAACCCCGGAGGACAAAGCGTAAAGCAGTGCCTGCCGGGGTGTTTCATTGTCTGATTTACATTATCTGCAGCTCAATCTGTGCCGTTTTAAGGCCCTCTGATGTGAATGTAACCGTTACTGTGCCGGGTCCGTCCGCCACAAGGGAAGTGAGAAGCCTTCCGGAAAAGAGCTTCCGCTTTGGCAGGCCACACAAAGTCAGGTCGGAAAGGTCGCCGTTGTCCATGCCCAGAAGGTGGGCGGGACCCTCGATTTCACAGTATACCATATTGTCTGCAAAGGGAACAACACGGTTTTCGGTATCTGCCGCATCCACTTCAATCTGGAGGATTCCGCTGACAGAAAGCTGCGTTTTCCAGGCTTTTGCTTTTAAAGCAGCGGCATCGCCTGTCGTTGCGACAGAACAGACAGCGACTTCCTGCCCGTCCTTAAAACCGACAGCCTTCAGCTCGCCCGGTTCATAAGGAACATCCCAAGTCAGGTGCAGGTCGTTGGTCGTGGCGTATCGTCCGTTGAGCTCATACCAGTTCTTCTCGGCGCCGTACCGCGGGCAGACATAGCCCTTCCTGCCGACAAGACGGCCGTTTAAGTAGAGAGCCACTTCCTTACAGTTCGTATAGCAGACAACCTGCTTAAACTGTCCTTCCTGTCCCGGCCAGTTCCAGTGGGGCGTAAGGTGCAGGGTTGTTTCCTTCTGATTCCAGAGGGAGCGGAAATAATAAAAGGAGTCCTTCTCAAAGCCGGCGGTGTCGATCGGTCCGCAGGCTGCGCCCTTCTTCGGCCAGCGGGTTTCTCCCAGATAATCGATACCTGTCCAGAGAAAGTCCCCGGCCACGAAATCGTGGCTGACTATATATCGCCAGAGCGCTTCGTGGTTTAAGGTGGCGGCGGCATAGGAGCCCCAGGGAGAAGCCTCCGGATAGACGCCCCGTTCTCCGCCGACGGAAGGATTTTCCGAGCCGCAGAAGCGTCGGTTGGGGAAGAGCTTTCTGTCCTCATCATAAAAGGTCTCCGCCCGGTTTCTCCACCGTCCCACATAGTTGTAGCCCACCACGTCCAGACTGTTTTCAAACTCACGCAGCGGTGCGGATGCCGACAGGCGTCCTGACGGTGTCGACGGTTTTTCCGTTGATCTGCACCTGCGTAACCAGTGTGTACAGGTAAGGGTCATCCGCGTCCCAAAGATGCGGGTGATCAACCATGGGACGCACGCGGCATGTCCCTTCGCTTCCGGCCTCCAGCAGCAGGCCAGCGCCGGAGGAGGTGATTTTTTCTCCGTCGCGGTCGAACAGCTCATGCAGAACGCCGATGATCTGGCGGTCTGAGGATTCATTGCAGACTGATGTCTGAATCAAAAGGTCAGCACTGTCTGAATCCGGGTAGATCGCGTTGGCGGCGCAGCGGATGCCCCAGGGTGCAATATGCACATCGGGATACAGAATAAAGTGTACATCCCTGTAAATACCGGAGCCGCTGTACCAGCGGGAGCCGGGCTGTAAGCTGTTGTCCACGTGGACGAGGAGGGTGTTTATAGCAGCGCTTTCCTCACCTTCAGGAAGTAAGGCGTTTCTAACTTCTGCGTTTTGTGCAGTGCCTTCTTCACTGCTATGAAGCATGGTACTCCCTGCGTCTGGGTCCGCATCAGTGCGGTATTTCAGTGCCTGATCCAGACTGACCATAAACGGCGTATATCCATAATTGTGATGGGCGAGAAGCTCTCCGTTCAGATAGACGGAGGCATTCATATAAACCCCTTCAAAGAGCAGGCTTACATGCCTGCCCGCAGCTTCCTGCGGTGTCAGGGCAAAGCGCCTGCGGTACCAGCCAATCCCGGCGTGCGCGTAGCCGCCGCCTCCGCCGGAGGCCGCGTCCTCCTGCAGTTCATATTCGACATCCCAGTCATGCGGGAGTGAAACAGGTTTCCAGGCCGCATCTGCTGACGGCTCTGTATCAGAAAGTATAAATTCCCAGCCCTGGTTGAAATTCACATCGGTTCGCATACCGCCCCCTTTAAAATTTGGACCAGTCTCTGGCTACGCCCTCCGGCAGGTAATTGATGCAGGAATTGCCGACCTGGGCGCGAACGCCGCCGTGCGTGGTTTTGTATCCCGGGAGATGGTCGAAGGGCACCAGATCTGGTTTCCCGTCCACGATATGCTGCGCGGCGGTAATGAAGTCGTCCAGATATTCTTTGGCGATGGGACAGCCGTTGTGGTTGGGCATGATAAAATCATACTCGGCCTCCCGCTCCTTTAAGTGGGTGCAGTTTTTCAAGAAAGCGCCGACGGTCTCAAATTCCCCGAGGTTGGTCTGTCCCGCGTCGAATTCATCTCCGCAAAACAGGAGACGCTGTTTGTGGTCGATAAAGGAAAGCGAGCTGTCACAGTGCGCCGGAGTCCATAAAACCTCCACATCCCGGCCACCCAGGTGGAAGACATCGCCGTCATTGACAGGAAGCATCTCGTAATCCGGGTAGGGCATGTTGGCAAGCCAGGTTTCATCCAATGGAGAAAACGGGGTGTTGGCATAGGACATTGCGTTGGGGTGCATATATACTTGCGGGAACCACCGGTTGCCGCCGGTATGGTCAAAATGCCCATGGGTATTGACCACCAGAAGCTCTTTTCCGGCCCGGAGCTCCTCCACGATATTGGGGAAGTCTCCGCGGCCATAGGCGGTGTCAATTAACAACGCCTTCTCCTCACCCAAAAGCAGGAAGGTATCGAGCGCCTCCCCGTAATGAATGATGTAGGTGTCCTCAAATAATTTCCAGTAACGGTAGTCCTCGTCATCCGGAAGGGAAACAATGTTGTAATGCTGCATCCTGCTCTCCTTTCATACCCGTGAAGGGATTTTATTTCAACTGTTCCTTAAAATGGTGAAAGATCAGGCTGCCGTCAGACCAGCCTTCCACATAATGATCGTAGGCCATCCGCTCCGGATGCCACTGCAGGGCCAGAACGGGGAGATTTTGGTGACAGAGCCCTTCGACCACACCATCGTCGCTGTAAGCACAGACCTTCAGTCCTTCCGCGACCAGGTCTACAGCCTGGTGGTGCGCGCTGTTAATGATGATTTCATCATTGCCGAAAATGTCTGCAAGGGGAGTACCCGGCAGAATCCGGGCGGGGTGGTGGGCGTCCTTTCGCTCGTGATTGATATAGAAGGCCTGGTGGTGGTTATGGTCCGGCAGGTCCTGAATCAGGGTGCCGCCGAAATAGACATTGATGACCTGGGCGCCCTTACAGATGCCAAGGACGGGTTTTTGGCATTTTACGAAGGCGTCTAGCGCGTTTAACTGCGCGAAATCCAGCCACCGTCTGATATTACGGCAGTCGTGGTTTTCCTGACCGTAGAATGCCGGATCCAGATCGGAGCCGCCGGGTAGAATCAGGCCTGCAAAGTCGTTGATGTCCAGGCCGTTTTCCGTGGGCAACGCAGTGCAGGCCACAGGTTCCATCCCGGTTTTATTGACTGCCGCAACATAATTGGTCACCTCATTGAAGGGTGCGCAGATCAGAATTTTTTTCACAGAATACCTCCTGTAGGAAGGCTTGATTATATTCAATTTATAATATTTCAGAGGGGAAGTCAAGGTTATGAAGGCAGAAAGCAACGTTGCAGCCTGGCTCTTTTACATCAACTTTATCATTTATTTTGACATTTTTCATAAAAGCACTTATAATGATAGGCAGTTGTTTTTTTTACAGCCGAAAAAGCGTATTTTTATGGAGGAAAAGCAAATGAAGGACATTGACGGTTACATCAGGAGTATTCCGGATTTTCCGGAGCCGGGGATTATTTTCAGGGATATTACCAGTCTCTTACAGGACGCGGAGGGTTTTCAGGTCGCGATCGACGATATGCAGGAGCTGATCGATGATCTGGACTTTGACGTTGTTGTGGGAGCGGAGAGCAGAGGCTTTGTATTTGGGGCGCCTCTTGCATATAATAATAAAAAGCCGCTGATTTTGATCCGCAAAAAGGGCAAGCTCCCCTGCGAGGTCGTCTCCAAGGAATATGCGCTGGAGTACGGCACCGCGACGATTGAAATCCATAAAGATTCTATCAAGCCCGGACAGAAGGTTCTTCTGGTGGATGACCTGATCGCGACCGGCGGCACCACGAAAGCGATGATTGAGCTGGTAGAGGAGTTGGGCGGCGTAGTCGCGGGCGTGGTGGTTTTGATTGAACTGGCCGGGTTGAAGGGCCGCGAGTTTATCGGAGACTATCGCCTGGACGCGGTCAGAACCTACGAAGGAAAATAATACAGTACACTACATAAAGACGAACCTGGAGACATGGAGTATGAGTGACGAAGTAAACACCAAAATTATCGACGACGGCCGCATAGAGAAGCTTCCGGAGTATCTTTCCCCGGAGGAGCTTTATCATGACCTGATTGACAGAATCAGGAAATATCATCCGTCAGACGATATCAGCTTAATTGAAAAAGCCTTTCAGGTGGCAAACGACGCTCATAAGGACCAGTACCGCAAGTCCGGTGAGCCCTATATCATCCATCCTCTCTATGTGGCGATTATTCTGGCTGATCTGGAGATGGACAAGGAAACCATCGCCGCGGGCCTTCTGCATGACGTGGTGGAGGATACCGTCTACACCAAGGAGCAGCTGGCGGAGGAGTTTGGTCAGGACGTCGCGGATTTAGTGGACGGCGTCACCAAGCTGGAGAAGCTGCCGACTTTTAACGGCGACGGGACGGCGGACAGACAGGAGATGCAGGCGGAGAATCTGCGCAAAATGTTCCTTGCCATGGCCCGTGACATCCGTGTGATCATTATCAAGCTTGCCGACCGTCTGCATAATATGCGGACGCTCAAGCACATGCCTCCGGAAAAGCAGCAGCGCATTTCCAGAGAGACGCTGGAAATTTACGCGCCCATCGCGGAGCGCCTGGGTATCATGAAGATCAAGGTGGAGCTGGACGACCTGAGTCTGAAATATCTGGAGCCGGACGTCTATTACGACTTGGTGGATAAGGTTGCCATCCGCAAAAATGTCCGCGAGAAATATATCCAGTCCATCGTGGACGAGGTCAGCGCCCATATGAAAAACGCCGGCATCGAGGCGAAGGTGGACGGCCGTATCAAGCATTTCTTCAGTATTTACAAAAAGATGAAGAATCAGAATAAGACCATCGACCAGATTTATGATCTTTTCGCGGTCCGCATTATTGTCAATGACGTGAAGGACTGTTACGCGGCGTTAGGCATTATTCACGAGATGTATAAGCCGATTCCCGGGCGTTTTAAAGACTATATCGCCATGCCGAAGCCGAATATGTACCAGTCTCTGCACACGACTCTGATCGGTGAGAACGGCCAGATGTTCGAGATTCAGATCCGGACATTTGAGATGCATAAGGCGGCAGAGTACGGCATTGCCGCTCACTGGAAATATAAAGAGGCCGCGGACGGCAAATTAAGCGACGCCGGTGACGATGAGAAAATGGCGTGGCTGCGCCAGATTCTGGAGTGGCAGCAGGACAGCTCTGACAATAAGGAATTCCTTAACATGATCAAGAGCGGACTGGATCTGTTTACGGATTCGGTTTACTGCCTGACGCCGAACGGGGATGTCAAGACACTGCCGGTGGGTTCCACGCCGGTTGATTTTGCCTACAGCATTCACTCCGCTGTGGGCAATAAAATGATCGGTGCCAGAGTCAACGGGAAGCTGGTCAATATTGACTATGAACTGGCAAACGGCGACTGTGTTGAAATCCTGACCAGCTTGAATTCCAAGGGTCCAAGCCGCGACTGGCTGAAAATCGCGAAGTCCGCGCAGGCCCGCAATAAAATCAATCAGTGGTTTAAGAACGAATTCAAAGAAGATAATATCATCAAGGGCAAGGAGATGCTGGATAATTACTGCAGAGTAAAAAGCATCAATATTTCCCAGATGATGCTGCCGCAGTACAAGGAAGCCATCATGAAAAAATACGGCTTCCGCGACTGGGACAGCGTGCTGGCGGCCATCGGTCACGGTGGCTTAAAGGAAGGCCAGATCATCAACCGCATGCAGGAGCTCTATGAGCGGGACCACAAAAAGGAGCAGACCAACGAGGAGGTCCTGGAGACGATCCGTGAGAATGCGAAAGACCAGTCTGTCAGGATGGCGCCCAAGAGCGGCATCACCGTTAAGGGTATTCACGACCTGGCGGTGCGTTTCTCCAAGTGCTGTTCACCGGTGCCGGGGGATGAGATTGTGGGATTCATCACCAGAGGCCGGGGCATTTCCATTCACCGCACGGACTGCCCCAATATCATGGCGCTGTCCGATGTGGACAGGGAGCGCCTGATGGAAGCGGACTGGGCGGATATGGGCGACGGCGGAAGCAAATATTTCGCCGATATCACGATCTATGCCTATAACCGCAACGGCCTTTTAGCGGATATTTCCAAGACGCTGACGGAGAAAAATATTGACATTCTCTCCATGACGACGCGAACCTCCAAGGATGGGATTGCCACGATGCAGACGACCTTTGAGGTATCCTCCAAGGAGGAGCTTGGCAGAGTGGTGGATAAGATTAAGACAATCCCGAGCGTGATGGATATCGAGCGCACGACAGGGTGAGGAGAAAGGACGGCTGACAGATGAGTGAGATCAAAATCGGACGCATGGTTTTAGGGTTGTGCCAGACCAACTGTTATTTTTTATATAAAGAGGACCAGAAACAGGAAAACGGACATATCCCGGTGATTTTCATAGACCCTGCGGACCAGGGTGCCGGGATTTATCAGGCGCTTTTAAAAAACGGCTTTGAAGTGGCTGCTATCCTGCTGACGCACGGGCATTTTGACCATATTCTGGGGGCACAGGAGCTGCGGGGAAGAAGCGGAGCGAAGATTTACGCTTATGCCGGGGAGGACAGGCTCTTACACGACAGCGGGCTGAATTTAAGCGCCGGCAACGGTGTGGGCTGTACTGTCAGGGTGAATGGCTATTTGCAGGACGGGGAGAAATTCTCTGCGGCCGGTATGGAGTGTGAGGTGATTGCCACGCCGGGGCATACTGAGGGAAGCTGCTGCTTTTATTTTAAAGAAGACAGCATCCTGATCGCCGGGGATACGCTCTTTGAGGAGAGCGTGGGACGCACGGATTTTCCAACGGGTTCCATGTCTGCTCTGGTGCAGAGTGTCAAAGAGCGGCTGTTTGTCCTGCCGGACGAGACGAAGGTTTATCCGGGACACGGCGGCTCCACGACCATCGGCTGGGAGAAGGAGCACAATCCGTTTTTAACGTAAGAATTTATGTATATTATTACTTTAAATACAGCGAAATTTGAATATGACATCCACTCTCTGGTGAAGGCCTTTTACCCGGAAGAGACGGTGAAGGTGATCACGCCCGAAACGGATGCCTTCAAGGCGGACGGATACCGTGCGCAGGCAGCATGGCAGGGCAGTATTATGCTCGGGGAGCAGGAAATCAGGGTGGCTTTGCCGGAACAGAAACGAGCGGATCTGCATATCAGTTCTCAGGCAGTTTTGCCAGGCACTGTCTTCCTGGGCGCGGAATATAAGGATCTTCTGAAATCTCTCCTGTATCGCTCTTTATGCGAAGTTACAGGCAAAAAGCTTCCCTGGGGTAATCTGATCGGCATCCGTCCTACTAAGATCGCCATGCAGAGACTGGAAGAGGGAGTGAGCGATCAGGAGATTCTGAATTTTTATAAAGAAAAACATTCTGTCAGCGACGCAAAGGCCGCGCTGGCGCTGGATATCGCGAAGCGGGAGCGGCGGATTTTAAGCCGCCTGCACTATGAGAACGGATACAGTCTGTATATCGGCATTCCCTTTTGCCCGACGACCTGCCTGTACTGTTCTTTTACCTCCTATCCGATAGCGTCCTTCAGGCAGAAGGTGGATCGGTATATCGACTGCCTGATCCGGGAGTTGGATTTCACGGCGCAGGCCTGTAAGGACAAAATTCTGGACACGGTTTACATCGGCGGCGGTACGCCGACCACGCTGGAGCCTGTTCAGATGGACCGGCTTCTGACAGCCCTTGAGGATCGTCTGGATTTAAGCCATTTACAGGAATTTACTGTGGAGGCCGGGCGCGCGGATTCTATTACGGAGGCGAAGCTTCAGGTTTTGAAAAAGCATGGCGTCACCCGCATCAGTGTCAATCCGCAGACCATGCAGCAGGAGACGCTGGATTTTATCGGCAGAAGGCATACTGTAGAGCAGGTATATGAGGCCTATCACCTGGCCAGAAAGCTTGGCTTTGACAATATCAATATGGACCTGATTTTGGGACTCCCAGGCGAGGATGAGGCTGCGGTCACGGATACGATTGAGAAGGTAAAGGCCCTCTCACCGGACAGCCTGACTGTTCATTCCCTGGCCATCAAAAAGGCCAGCCGCCTGGCAAAGTGGATTGAGAAAAATGACAGAGCCGCCCTGAAAAATACGGACGAGACCATGGCCATTGCCGCGGCGGGCGCGCAGGCGCTTTCCATGCAGCCATATTACCTGTACCGCCAGAAAAATATGGCCGGCAGCTTTGAAAATGTGGGCTACGCCAGGGAAGGCAGGTACGGTATTTACAATATTCTCATTATGGAGGAGCTGCAGACGATTGTGGCGCTGGGCGCGGGGACCATCACCAAGGCGGTTTTTGACGGCGGTAGAATTGAGCGCTGCGACTGTGTGAAAGAGGTCGACATGTACATGGATGAGATCGACGAGATGATTGAGCGCAAGCGCAGACTTTTACAGTAAATGATGGATAAGGCCGCCGGAATGTCAGACATGCGGTTTTTAAGACGTTCGCGGCAGAGCCGCATTTTAATTGATTTAGCAGCTGGAGGAGTTTATATAATGGCACTGAGCAAAAAGCCGGTTACCGGCATGAAGGATATCCTGCCCCAGGAGATGCAGGTGAGGGATTACGTGACAGGCGTGATCAAGGAGACCTACGCGAAGTTCGGCTTCACCCCCATCGAGACCCCCTGTGTGGAAAATATTGCCAATTTGAGCAATAAGCAGGGCGGCGAGAACGAGAAACTGATTTTCAAAATTTTAAAAAGAGGCGAGAAGCTGAACCTGGAAACGGCTCAGAGCGAGGCAGACCTGGTGGACGGCGGGCTGCGCTATGACCTGACTGTACCGCTGGTACGTTTTTACAGCAATAATGCCAACTCTCTGCCGACGCCCTTTAAGGCGCTGCAGATCGGCAATGTGTGGAGGGCGGACCGCCCGCAGCGGGGCAGATACCGCCAGTTTATGCAGTGCGATATCGACATTCTGGGAGAGCCCAGCAATTTGGCGGAGATCGAATTGATTCTGGCGACTACGACCACGTTGAGTAAGCTTGGTTTTCGCAATTTCCAGATCCGCATCAACGACCGTCAGATTTTAAAGGCCATGGCTTCCTATGCCGGTTTTGCTGAGGCGGATTATGACCAGGTTTTCATTATCCTGGATAAGATGGACAAGATCGGTGCGGATGGTGTGAAGCGCGAGCTGATGGAGCTTGGATATTCAGAGGAAACCTGCGACAGGTATATGGTGCTTTTTACGCAGATCGAGGAGGCGGACAACGGCCCGGCCTTTATTGCACAGAAGCTTTCGGACACTCTGCCGCAGGGCGTGATGACCTCTTTTATGGAAATCATCGACAGCGTGAAGGCGACGAAGGAGGATACCTTCGAGATCGTCTTTGACCCGACGCTGGTGCGCGGCATGAGCTACTACACGGGCACCATTTTTGAGATTGCCATGCCGGAGTTCGGGGGCAGCTGCGGCGGCGGCGGACGGTATGATAAAATGGTGGGCAAATTCACCGGAAACGATGTCCCGGCCTGCGGTTTTTCCATCGGTTTTGAACGTATCATTTTACTGCTGATGGAGAGAGGCTTTGAAGTGCCGGGCGCGCCGAAGAAGGTGGCCTATCTGATCGAGAAGGGCGTCGAGGGCGAGCGCTTAAGTCAGATCATCGCACAGGCCCAGGAGGCGCGCCAGGACGGTACGCAGGTGCTGGTCGTGCGGATGAATAAGAATAAAAAGTTCCAGAAGGAGAATCTTACGAAGGAGGGTTACACCGAATTTGTGGATTTCTATAAGGAATCACTGAAATCATAGCCATTGTCCGTCTGTTAAACGGGACAGGGAAACCTGGAGAGGGCGTCAGTCAAAGCGGGTGTGGGAAAGAGAATTTTACAATGGAACTGAAGCTTTACGTGATGGATATCAGGGAACTGGAAAGGGCTGATTTATCTGCACGGGCGCTTTGCCTGTTGGATCCTGTGCGGAAAGATAAAGCGATGAGAGTAAGAAACGAAAAAGACCGGGCGCGCCTTGCGGGCGCCGGTCTTTTATTGCTTATAGCACACGCAGGGCTTCCCGGAAGCCTGGAGCTTACAGACAGGTCATTTCTTGCAGAAAAGAACTGTCCCGAAGACGGGCGGACATACACGGAAAAAGGAACTGAAATAAAGGGGAGTCGGCCAAATGAATACTTGCAAATCCTCTCTCCCGCCCTTATAATACAGACAATCATCAGCGAGGAAGAAAAAAGGGGTCATCCATTATCTCGGGGGATCTTTTATGAGGTGTCGGATCGGGGACAGCCGGCATGGAAGGAAGCGGCGGAAGCGGCATATCCATATTTCAGTTTATCTCATTCCGGACATTACGCGGCCCTGGCGGCCGGTAATATTCCGGTGGGTCTTGACATTCAGGAGCCCAGAGAAGTCCTTCACAGTTCGATCGGGGATTATCGGAAATTCTCCCGGATGGAGAGCTATTTTAAATGCACGGGCAGGGGGATCGACTTGAAAATCGACGCCTGCTACCGGGAGATGGAAGAGGCTGAGAAATCGGGCGTATATTCTTTCAGGAGCGTTCCCATGCCGGATGAATATGCCCTGTGGGTATGTGTGAATGCAGGAGGTTTTGCCTGATGCAGGCAGCTTCAGGAGGGGAGAAAATTACAAGGAGGTTACATTATGACGGGAAAAGAGCTGGCCGACAGGCTGCTTACCAATGTAGGAAAGGTGATTATCGGCAAGGAGGAGACAGCAAAGCTCCTTCTGACAGCCATTCTGGCCGACGGCCATGTGCTTTTGGAGGATGTGCCTGGTACGGGGAAGACAAAGCTGGCCAGGACTATTGCGCGGTCGCTGGATGCGGATTTTGCCCGGATCCAGTTCACGCCGGATCTGCTTCCCTCGGATATCACGGGCTTAAATATCTACGACCAGAAGTTAAATGAGTTTGTGCTGCGAAAGGGTCCCGTGTTTACCAACATCCTGCTGGCGGACGAGATCAACCGCGCCACGCCCAGAACCCAGGCAGGGCTCTTGGAGTGCATGGAGGAGCGGCAGGTGACAATCGATTGCGAGACTTACCGGACAGGAAGCCCGTTTTTTGTGATTGCGACGCAGAACCCGGTGGAGACAGCCGGTACCTTTCCGCTGCCGGAGGCTCAGATGGACCGCTTTATGATGAAGCTTTCCATGGGACTGCCGACGAAGGAGGAGGAACTGGACATTCTGGACCGCTACATGCGCAAGGACCCGCTGGCGGAACTTGACAGGGTGCTGACGCTTGACGAACTGGCCGCAGCCAAAGAGGAGGCCAATCAGGTCTATGTGCACCGCAGCGTGCAGGAGTACATGGTCAATATCGTGGCCGCCACCCGCGAGGGCGATAATGTCGTGATGGGGGTAAGCCCCAGAGGCAGTCTGGCTCTTTTGCGCTGTGTGAAGGTATCGGCGTGGCTGGACGGAAGGACATATGTGATACCGGATGATGTGCGGGCCATGGCGGTGCCGGTTCTGGCTCACCGCATTGTACTTAATTATGGATACGGCAAGGGAGACAACACGCGGACGCTTGTGGAGAATATCATCAGGAGCACAGCGGTGCCGACAGAGGATTTTTCATCATGATCGCGCTGCTTACGGTCGGAATTGTGGCCTGGCTGCTTCTGATGGCGGAAACGAAGGTGTACCAGAAGCTCTGGAACAGGAACCTCAGTGTGAAGATCAGCTTTAAAAACAGAGAAATCTTTGAGGGCGAGCAGGGGGAGCTTTTGGAGGTCGTGGAAAATAAAAAGCACCTGCCGCTGTCCATGCTGAAGGTCAAATTTCATACGGACCGGAATCTGGCCTTTGACGATGTTGAGGGCTCCAATGTCAGCGATTTATTTTACCGCAACGATGTCTTTCAGATCGGGGGCGGCGAGCGGATAACGCGCACGCTTACCTTTACGGGAAAAAAGCGCGGATATTATAAGATCATGGGCATCGATCTGGTGAGCACGGATTTGCTGATGGCCATGGATATGGCGGAGAGCCGCAGAGAAGACAGCTGGCTGTATGTATATCCGAAGCCTTTTTATGATGAGGAATTCATGCAGTCGCTGCAGCAGTTGAACGGGGAGGTGCTGACCAGACAGCATCTTATCGAGGATCCGTTCGAGTACAGAGGAATCCGGGAGTACCAGCCCTATGACACCATGAGAAGCGTCAACTGGAAGGCTACGGCCAAAACCGGGACGCTGTAGGTAAACCAGCGCAATTACACGGCGCTGCAGACCATCCGGATTTTTTTCAATATTGACGATCTGGGAATTTTAAAAAAGGACGACGCGGTAGAAATGTGCCTTCGGATCTGTGCGGCGCTGTCCGCTTACTTTATTGCGCAGGGCACACGTGTTTCACTTGACGGAAACGGGGTGGACGTTATCAGCAATGCGCCGGTGAGAATTGAGGCGGGCGCGGGAAACGGCCAGATGGATCAGATTTACAGGGCGCTTGCGCGGGTGGATACCGCAAAAGAAAGGGTGGATTTTACAAAAGCCTTCCGGGAAAAGCTGTTGAATGAGAGCGACGGCACCATCACCTTTTTTGTATCTGCCAATGCGTACGATGATCTGCTGAATCTCATCCGGGAATATCAGGACATGGGCAAAGAATATGTCTGGTTTTATCCGGTTTTAAAGCATGAAAAACCCCCTCTGCCGCAATGGGTTGAGCCTCATGTCAGATGGGTGAACGCGCGGGATGGAAAGGCGTGAAAATGAAAGACAGAACGATTCAGATCGTGAGGGCCGTCCTCGCGTCCTTGATGAATTATTGGATTTTCTTCACTCTGGCGGTGACGCTGATTGGAATCGCCGGGGGAGAAGGACCGCAGATGTGGCGGTGGGGACTGCTTTGCCTGATGCCGCTGGTATATTTATATTTCAGACTGCGCCCCGGATTTATGCTCTGTTTGGCAGGACATTTGCTGACAGCCGCTGTGTTCGGGTGGATTGTGTATGCAAACTCTGTAAACGGTGTGGTATCGTTCGCGGCTGTGATCGGTTTTTTAATTTATTCTCTTGTACTCCGGGGAAATAAAAAGGATGTTCTGGGATCTCCGATGCAGCCGGTGGTAGCGGTAGGCGTTGCCGCGGCAGGTTTATTTTTAAATAATATGCAGGGAGAAAGCGGACTGACCATGTATTATCTGGTACCGTTGCTGCTTTACCTGGGCTTGTATTTTATTTATGGATTTCTGCACAATTTTTCTTCCTTCCTGGTTGTCAATGACAGCAGTGCGGGGCGGATTCCGCAGGGAGAGATTTTCCGCTGCGGCATTCTTCTGGTGTCGGTATTTTCTGTCGGCAGCGTCGCTTTCATGATCCTCTTTTCGGGGACCAGTATTCTGTCTGATCTGCTGAAGGTGATTCGCACTGTTTTTGTCTGGATTCTCCGCTTCCTTTTCCGTAATAACAGTTCATCGGAGGAGGCAGATACAGTTACGGAGGAGGTATCTGATTCCTCGGGCGGCCTCTATGGTCTGGAGGGAGGCGAACCGGGATGGATCTGGCAGGTGCTGGAGAAAATCGTCATCGTCCTCCTGATAGCGGGGCTGATTGCACTGGCGGTGTACGGCCTGTACCGTCTGGTGAAGTTTTTATATGAACGCTTCAGCGATGTGGTGCTGCCCGAGGGCGCGGATCAGGAAATCCGGACAGACGTAAGAGAAAGATGCGGGGTAGAGAAAAGTAAGCGGAGCGTTCGTGCGCGTGTGTTTGACAGACTGAGTGCGGGAGAACGGATTCGCCGTATTTATAAAAAAGAAGTGTGGAACGGGCGGCACATTCTGCTGAAGGAAGGCGACGCTGCCGGGCGACTGAACAGCATGACGGCCAGGGAGTGCGGACAGGGTCTTCAAAAACAGGGACTTTCCGATGTCTATGAGAAAGCCAGGTATTCCAAAGAAACCTGCACTGCTGAGGATGTGAAGAGAGCCAGGGCGGCGGCAAAGGAGATTTCCTGAAGATCACAGAATCTTCACAGCTTATCAATGATTCTATCACAGGTATTCCCTACAATGGGAAATGTGAAAAACCTGCTTAGGGAAAGAAACGGACTTAAGAAGGCTTTTTGCGCTGCATGAGAGAAAGTTACCCCGCAGTCTGCGGGGAAAGGATAAGCGTCTGATGAAAGGAAAAGAATTTCGGAGCATCATTTTATGTGTAGTGCTGACTGCGGTTGTAGTTCTTGTCGGTTGTCTTAATAACCGTTCTGCGGCCGGCGAAAAAGCCGGGAGAGAGATGGAGACTGAGAGCTTTCAAAGGCTTTCGAACGGTGATTTCATTGTGTACGGCGAGGTCAGCGCGGTGGGAGAGGAAACTCTGACGATTAAGCTGGGGACCCTGGAAACAGAGGAAGAGGAACTGATACTGACCGGCGGGGAGGTCGCCATCCGGACGAAAGCCGGGACCGTGATTGAACGTCTGCGTCTGGAAAGTGCCGGTGACACGGGAGACAGAAAGACCGGCGCGGATGCAGGAAGCGGCTTTGCGATAGAAGATCTGGAGGAAGGCGACATTGTCTCCATCGCGCTGGATGAGGAAGGCTATGCGGAGAAGATTACGCTGATGAATTTTTCCGCTGTCGGTGTGGAGGAAGAAGGGAACAACGGCTGAATGGACGCATGATGGAACAGAAAATGGAACGGGAGTGCCTGTACGCAATCGCGCACAGGCACTTTTTGCGGCTGCATCCGCTGCAGGGGATGATCAGAGAAACTTTTTGAAAAGATTTTACACAGAAATCAAAATAGCTTCTTTTTTATATGTCAAAAAAGTGGTACACTATAATAAATTTGGAACAGGAATTCAAAACGTGCGATTGTACGTGTGTTGAGGAGACCAACAGATAGGAAATCATATGGAACTGAAGGAAATCCGGCCGATTCAGAATACAGAAAATCCTGTGCAGACGGTTTTGGTCCCTGGCTCGAAGAGCATTACGAACCGTGCGCTTTTACTGGCTGTCATGGGAGAAGGAAAAAGCAGCTTAAGCGGCTGCCTTTTTTCAGATGATTCGCGGTATTTTCTGCGCTGCGTCCAGGATCTTGGCTTTGAGACGAATGTGGAGGAAGGACAAAAGCGGATTGATGTGACGGGTCTGGGCGGCAGGACGCCGGTGAAGCAGGCATCCATTTATGTGGGCAGCGCGGGGACGGCAGCACGCTTCCTGGCGGCTTATCTGGCATGTAATGAAGGTGCGTTTTTTCTGGACGCGTCCGAACAGATGCGCAGGCGGCCCATGGAGCCGTTGTTACATGCGCTGGAAAGCGTAGGAGCGGAGATTGTCTGTACCGATCAGGCCGGGCACTTTCCGATGAGAATTACAGGACACGGAATCCGGACAGATCATGTGACAGTTGACATTGATGAGAGCAGCCAGTTTCTGAGTGCTTTGCTGATCGCGGCGCCGCTCTCCGGCAGAGAGCTTACGATCGATGTAAAGGGCAGTCATGGGATGGCGTATATTGATATGACGGTCCGGATGATGGAACAGTTCGGCGTCAGGGTTTTACGGCCGTTTGAGAAACGCTTTGTTATACCGGGCGGACAGCGGTACCGGGCACTGACATATCAGGTGGAGCCGGATGCTTCGTCGGCCAGTTATTTCTGGGCGCTCGCTGCCATAAACGGGTTGACGGTGACAGTGCCTCATCTGCATTTTACTTCGCTGCAGGGGGATGTCACGTTTGCACACCTGCTTGCAGAAATGGGCTGCGAGGTGGAGGATCAGCCGCAGGGGATTTGTGTGACGGGGCCGCAGAATGGAAGACTGAAGGGCGTCACGGTGGATATGCACAGCTTTTCTGACCAGGCCATCACGCTTGCAGCTATTGCGCCCTTTGCGGACGGAGAGGTGGAGATTACGGGGATCGGTCATATCCGGCACCAGGAGAGCGATCGGATCGCGGCGATCGTGGAGAATCTGACCGCTATGGGAATTGAGGCGCATGAAACCGCAGACGGTGTCTGCATAAAGCCGGGGAATGCGCACGCGGCGGTGATTGAGACGCATGAGGATCACAGGCTCGCGATGGGTTTTGCTGTGACAGGCACCCGCATACCGGGCATTGTGATCCAAAATCCGGACTGCTGCAGAAAGACCTTCGAGGAATATTTTACAGTTCTGGATGCGCTGACAGCAGAGATTGAAGGCTGAAATGGCGAGGCATTTATGAAGGAATGTAAGTCATGGAAAGCAGAAACATAACCGGCACTGCATGAAGACAGAAGAAAAATATGCAATGCTGCAGGCGATACTGACTATAGTTACAGATCATACAGAGGAGATCAGAGGAAAAAGATATATGGCGCAGGACCTGACAGATTTAAGAAAAGAAATTGACAGCATCGACCGGCAGATTGTCAGTCTTTACGAGCAGCGTATGGATGTGTGCCGGGAGGTGGCGCAGTATAAAATTGAGAACGGCAAGAAGGTTTTTGATTCACAAAGAGAGCAGGAGAAGCTTCATACGGTTTGCTCACTGGCTGATAACGACGCTTACAGGACAGGTGTGCAGGAGCTGTTCGAACTGATTATGAGCACCAGCAGGAAGATGCAGTATCAGATGCTCTCGGACGCTGGCGCTATGGGGCGGTTGCCCTTTATGGAGGTGGAACAGCTGAATGTGAAAAGGGCGCGCGTGGTTTTTCAGGGTGCGGAGGGCGCCTACTCTCAGGCTGCTATGCAGCGCTTTTTCGGCAAGAACGTCAACAGCTTCCATGTGGAAACGTTCAGGGATGCCATGTGTGCCATCGAGGAGGGAAGCGCCGATTTCGCGGTCCTGCCTATAGAGAATTCCACTGCCGGCATCGTCAGTGAGATTTACGATCTTTTGCAGGAATTTGATAATTATATTGTGGGTGAGCAGATTATCGAGATCGAGCAGTGTCTGTTAGCACTGCCGGGGACGAAGAAGGAGGATATCCGTGTGGTTTATTCTCATCCGCAGTCCCTGATGCAGACCGCCAGATACCTGAGTAATACGGGGTGGCAGCAGATCAGTATGAAAAATAACGCCTTCGCGGCGCAGAAGGTGGTGGCGGATGCAAGAACGGATCAGGCCGCTGTCGCAGGAGCAAATGCCGCAGAGATTTACGGGCTTGAGGTCTTAGAGCGCGGGATCAATGACGAGAAGGGGAACTGCACGCGCTTTATTGTGGTGACCAATCAGAAGATTTTCTGCAAAGACGCGAAAAAGATCAGCATCTGCTTTGAGATTCCCCATGAGAGCGGGTCTTTATATCATATGCTCTCACATTTTATTTTCAATGATCTGAACATGACTAAAATTGAGTCCAGACCCATCGAGGGCAGAAACTGGGAGTACCGGTTCTTCATTGATTTTGAGGGGAACCTTGCTGACAGCGCGGTGAAAAATGCGCTGCGGGGCCTCAGGGAGGAAACCAGGAGCATGAAGATTCTGGGGAATTATTAAGTTCACCGGAAAAACAGACAGGACAGTATGAGGAGGTTTTAAGGGTATGGCAGTGAAAATGTTCGCGGCGATTGAGGCGGGATCCTTTGGCCTGTCCATGAAGATATTTGAGTATCAGGACGGAAAAATGCGCCAGATCGAGAGATTGCATCACAGCATGGACATGGGGACGGACGCCTATACGCTCGGCAGAATCCGCGACGAGCACATGGATGAGATTTTCCGTGTTTTAAGGCAGTTCCAGGCGGTTATGAAGGAATATCGTGTGACGGAGTATACCGCCTACGGCACCAGCGCACTGCGTGAGGTGTCCAACACACTTTTGTTCTGCGATCAGGTGGAGCAGCGTACAGGCATCAAGATTCAGGTTTTAAGCAACGCAGAGCAGCGATATCTGAATTATAAAGCCATTGCAGCCAAGAGCGAGACCTTTCAGCACATTATCGAACAGGGCACCGCGATCGTGGATATCTGCGGCGGCGGCCTGCAGATTTCTCTCTTCGACAAGGATACGCTGGTCTGCACACAGCAGCTGCGGCTGGGACTTTTAAGACTGCAGGATCAGCTGACGCAGCTGAAGGCGGATGAGCAGAATATGGAATCACTGATTCTGGAGCTGGCAAATCCGCAGTTTTCTGTGTTCAAACGCATGTATTTAAAGGGACAGAAGATTGCCAATGTAATCATGGTGGATGAACATCTGTCCCGCTATCTGATGAAAAAGACCGGGCATGAATATGGCCAGGGCTTCTGGAACTGTGAGGAGTTTAATGAACTGGTGCAGAAGGCCTCCTGTGCAAGCAGGATGGAGGTGTCGAGACTTTTGCAGGAACCGGAGGACAGGGTCGATACGATGCTGTTGTCCGGTATTCTCTTAAAGCGCGTGATGGAGGTGACCGGAGCGGAGCTTTTGTGGGTTCCCGGTGCGGAGCTGTGCGACGGAATCGGATATGACTACGGGGAACAGCATAAACTGGTCACAAAATATCATGATTTTGAGAAGGACATCATCGCCTCTGTTTATAATATCAGCAAGCGCTACATGGGTTCCAGAAAACGGAGCGAAACGCTTGAACAGCTGGCGCTGGCAATCTTTGACGGTGTCAAAAAAATTCACGGTCTGGGCAAGCGGGAGCGTCTGCTGTTACGTATCAGCGCCCTGCTTCATGACTGTGGTAAATATATCAGCATCAGCACCATGGGAGCCTGCTCCTACAGCATTATTAAATCCACGGAAATTATAGGCCTGTCGCACTTAGAACAGGAAATTGTCGCAAATGTCGTGAGGTTTAACCATGATGATTTTGAGGATTCTGAGTTGTGGCTGCGCAGAAACGTGGATCAGCAGACCTATCTTACTATTGCGAAGCTGACAGCGATATTGCGCGTGGCGAACGGTCTGGACCGCAGCCACAAACAGAAATTCAGTGTAGTGAAGTGCCAGTTGAAGGACGACAGACTGATTATCAGTGTGGAGACGGAACAGGATATTTCCCTGGAAAAGGGTCTGGTGACGGAGCGCACCGCCTTTTTTGAGGAGGTATTCAATGTGAAAGTGGAAATCAGACAGAGAAGAATCACGCGGGAGGCCTGAGCATGGAAAAGACGGAAAAAAACATGGAAAAACAGGAAGCAGCAGAGGCAAAAGACACAAAGCAGCCTGACTTGAAAAAACCGAAATACTATGTCAACAGAGAATTAAGCTGGCTGAAATTCAATCTGCGCATTCTGGAGGAGGCCAGGGACAGAAGCCTTCCTCTTTTTGAACGGCTGAAATTTCTCTCTATTACGGCTTCCAACTTAGATGAGTTCTTCATGGTGCGCGTGGCAAGTCTGATTGATCAGGCGCATGAGCATCCGGAGAAAAGAGATATCGCAGGCATGACGGCCGATGAGCAGCTGAAAGCGCTGGATTCAGAGATCCATACCTTCGTGCAGACACAGTACAGCACGTTGAACCGTTCCCTGATCCCCGGGCTTGTGCAGAATGGCCTGCGGGTGGTGAAGAGGCATGAGGACTTAGGCAGAGCGGATGCGGAATTTGTGGATCGTTATTTTATGAATACCGTTTATCCGGTACTGACGCCGATGGCAGTGGATTCGTCCAGGCCTTTCCCGCTGATACGCAATAAATCCCTGAATCTGGGCGCCCTGGTGCATAAGAAAAAGGGAAAGAACATGGAGGAGCGGGAGTTTGTCACCGTGCAGGTGCCCGGACTTCTGCCAAGAGTGGTAGAACTGCCCGCGGATGAGAATGGCGTAAAAGGCATCATTCTGTTGGAAGAAATTATTGAGCGAAATATGGAGAAGCTCTTCCTGAATTATGATATCGAGTGCGTCTACCCCTTTCGCATTACCCGGGACGCGGAGTTTGACATTGACGAGGATGATTCCGAGGATCTGTTAAAAGAAATCGAGCACCAGATTAAAAAGAGGCAGCGCGGTGAGTCTATCCGCCTGGAAGTGGATGAAGGGAGTGACAAAAACCTGCTGAAAATCCTGAAGAAAGAATTATCTATCAAGGAAAACTCCATTTATTATATTGACGGGCCGCTGGATCTGACCTATCTGATGAAGGTGTATGGGCTGAAAGGCTTTGATCACCTGAAAATGGAGAATTTCACGCCGCAGCCGCATCCGGATTTTGTGGACTGCGAGGATATTTTTGCACTGATCCGTAAAAAGGATATCCTGCTGCACCATCCATATGAATCATTTGATCCGGTCGTGCAGTTTGTCAAACAGGCTTCGCAGGATCCCGATGTACTGGCCATCAAGCAGACGCTCTACCGTGTCAGCGGCAATTCTCCGATCATCGCGGCGCTGGCGCAGGCAGCGGAGAACGGCAAACAGGTTACGGTTTTAGTGGAGTTAAAGGCCCGTTTTGATGAGGAAAATAATATCGGCTGGGCAAAGATGTTAGAGAAGGCCGGCTGTCATGTGATCTATGGTCTGGTGGGCTTGAAAACCCATTCCAAGATTACGCTGGTGGTGCGCGGCGAGGAGGACGGTATCCGGCGTTATGTGCACCTTGGCACCGGTAATTATAATGATTCCACTGCCAGACTGTATACGGACGTGGGCATGTTTACCTGTGCAAACGCGATCGGCGAGGACGCGACGGCCGTATTCAATATGTTAAGCGGATATTCGGAACCGCTCCATTGGAATAAACTTTCGCTTGCGCCGCTTTGGCTGAAGGATCGCTTTATTTACCTGATCGACAGGGAAGCCGATTACGCGCGGGCCGGACGCAGTGCGAGGATCATTGCAAAGATGAATTCTCTCTGCGATCCTGATGTGATCGAGGCGCTGTACCGGGCTTCCGGCGCAGGTGTACACGTTGATTTGATTGTGCGCGGCATCTGCTGCCTGAAGGTGGGGATTCCCGGCGTCTCCGAGAACATTTCTGTGCGTTCCATCGTGGGATATTTTCTGGAGCACAGCAGAATCTTTTACTTTGAGAATGGCGGTAAGGAGGAGATTTATGCTTCCAGCGCTGACTGGATGCCCAGAAACCTCGAGCGGCGTGTGGAGATTTTATTCCCGATCGAGGATCCTGCTTTAAAGGAAAAGGCTTACGGCATTCTGGATACGCAGTTAAAGGATACGCTTAAGGCGCGGATTTTAAAGCCTGACGGCAATTATGAGAGGGTGGATCTGCGAGGCAAGGAAAAGTTTGGCAGCCAGGCCTTCTTTTGTGCGCAGGCCATGGAAAATGCGAAGCAAAACAGCGAAAAAAAAGAAATGAGCCGTGTCTTCATT
>JAJPXG010000177.1:0-7285 GCA_021205565.1 Lachnospiraceae bacterium
GTCCAGGAAGGTGGAGGAGCTTCGTGCGGATATGGAGGAGAAGTCGAAGGCTTCCGGCAGCGCACAGGAACTTTTGAAGGAAAAGCGACTGCATTTTGCGCAGACGATGGAAAAGCTTCGCAGGCAGATGACGGATTGTATGGGGGATGCTTCACAGGGGCAGACCTTCGCAGGCCAGGAGCCGATTCATGCAGAGCAGAGCCGGGTTCTCGCTGACGCGAAGCACATTTTCGTCTCCTGGCGCACTGCGTTGAACGCACAGAAACAACCACTTGAGAAAGAAGCCGCAGAACTTAAGAGCGTCCGGCTTAGTCTGGCGAATGTTGATGGGAAAACTGCGGAATTAAAGCAGGCGGCTGACCAGGCTGATGCGCAGGCTGTCAGCGCCCGTGAAGACCTGGCGGCGGCGCGGACAACTTATCAGGATCTGGTCGCTTCACAGACTGTTTTCCGCTCCGAAAAAGAGGCGGAACAGGCCCTGGAAACTGCAAAAATCCAAAAAACAGCGGCTCAGAAGGTCCATACGGCGGCAAAAGAGGCCCTTAATAACGCAAAAGAGAAAGTACAAAAATCGCAGACTTTGATCGAACAGGATGAAAAGTCACTGCCCGATTTACAGTCGCTTTGCGACGGGCGCAGAGTGGAATATGAGGCGATTCTGAAACAGAAAGGCATGGCAGAATCTATCTGGCAGAACATCACGCAGCAGCACAAAAAGGAAGAAGCGGCAGCTCTGACAGAAACGGTCAATGAACGGGAGCAGAAAAAGCTTGCTGCACAAGCCAGCCGCGACACCGCGCAGGCTGCGATCGGTGCACAGAAAGAACCGGATATGGCAGCGTTAGAAGCAGCGAAATCCGCCGCTGAAATCGCCTGGACAAAGGCAGACGCTGCCTGGGTGGAGATAGGCCAGACATACAGAACAGATACAGATATTTATGAATCTCTGAAGGATAATCAGGCGAAGCGGGCGGATGCAATGCAGCATTATGAAAGACTGCAGAGCCTCTACGAGCGCTTAAACGGAAAACGGACGGGCGCCCGCATGGACATTGAGACTTATGTGCAGCGCTATCGCCTGTCCCGCATTCTGGACGCCGCGAACCAGCGGTTTCGGGATATGACGGAGGGGCAGTTTGAACTGCGCATGATGCCGGAGGATCAAGCCGGTCAGGGTAAAAACCGCGGCCTCGATCTTATGGTCTATTCTTATGCCACCGGCCTGGAGCGCGAGATCAATACGCTCTCCGGCGGCGAATCCTTCATGGCTGCCCTGGCGCTTTCTTTAGGAATCGCCGATCAGGTACAGGCCGGTTCTGCCGTCAGCCTGGATATGATGTTCATCGATGAAGGCTTCGGCAGCCTCAGCGCGAACGCCAGGACGCAGGCGGTGCAGGTCCTTAAGAATATGTCCGCCGGCTCCAAAATGATCGGCATCATTTCGCATGTTACGGAGCTGCAGCAGATGATCGAGGATCAGCTTGTGGTCACGAAGGATGAAAAGGGCAGCCACATCCGGTGGGAGATCAGCTGAGGGGATGAGATGGTTTCCAAAATGTCGTATTTCCCAGATTTCCTGAAATTTCCTGGGCTTTCAATTGATTTCCCGGCCTCCTTATAGAATAATGTAACTGTATGGGCATGCCGTTTTTCTTTACGATAGAGAACGGGTGTGTGAAACAGATTACGGAAAAGCCCTTTGCGTAATATACGGAAAGCGGGAATTTCAAAAGAGGGAGTATTATGAAAAAACGGTTAATGACAGCATTTCTGTTTTTGGTGCTGAGTATCAGTTTATTTTCCTGTGGTCAGTCTGAGACGGACGGACCAAATATCAGAATGATCGATCTGTCTGAAGGCAGCAGCTCAACTTCCGTTTCCTGGAAATCCAGTCATGTTTCAATGTGTGAATGTCTGGAGCAGGCCATTGTGAAGGATGATGTGGTTTACGGCTATTATATGGACAGTGCCGGAATCGTGGTGGTATCGGAAAACCTGGATACAGGTAAGGTAAATGAGGTTACCATCATGGGTGCGGGCAGCGGGGAGAGCATCACCGCGGACACGCAGGGGAATATCTATGTGCTGGGCATGCAGGGAGAGGAGTATCGCTTCTGGAAAGTTTCAACGGACGGTACCGTACAGGAACTGGATGATTTTGCCCTGGAGGATCTGCCGGATGATGCGCACGATATAACTCCAAAGGGATTGTACGTGGACGGCAATGGATATTTTTATCTGTGGTATGGAATGATGGTTCACGCGACTGTGTTTTTCAGCGCGGAAGAGCTGGCGGCAGGCGGGCATACTGTGGCTGCCGATCAGGTTTTTATAGACGCCGATTGGATTTATGTAAAAGACAGTCAGATGAACACCGTATATTATGAGCAGGTTCCCGGCGGTATGGATTATAAACTGTTGGGCTTTTGTATGGACGAAAATAGTGTGCCCACTATGCTGGTGAAGTCCCCAAATGGGTATTATATGGAAAAACTGGGAATGACTCAGGATATGTGTGAAAAGACAGAAATGAACGGTCTGGAAAATCTGGAATCGGTGCAGATGGAATATACGGCTGTGGCAGAAGGCGGCTTTCTGTATTGCAGCGGCAGCGGTGTGTACCAGTATCAGCTGGAAGACCAGAGCATAGATCTTTTATTTGATCTCTCCTCCTTCGGAATATCCGCGTCGGATATTATCTATATGGGTGTGAAGGACGGTGCCGTTGAGATTATTGACAATTATGTGAAGAGCGATGTTTCCGAATATACCCTGATCGAGGAGGGGGAGAGTGAAAAAACGGTGGTATCTCTGGGCATCGTCTCCGCATATATGGACGATAGCCTGTCTGATATGATAGCGGAATTCAATCGTTATCAGGATCATATCCGCGTGGATATCGTGAATTATTATGATGCCGCTGCAGGAATCGGATACGAAGAGGGAACGGAGCAGCTGGAGTTGGACATCATCCAGGGGAATGCGCCGGACATCATAGAGGTATCTTCTGTAAATGGTGAAATACTGGCAGCGATGGGAGCCTTTGATGATTTATATGTTTATATGGATCAGGACGGAGAATGCTCACGGGATATGCTAATGGAAAGTGTTCTGGACGCATATGAGATCAATGGCAGTCTTTACAGTATTTCGCCTTCCTTTGCGATTTATTCCATGTGGGGCGCAAGCTCTCTTGTGCAGGGCAGATACGGCGTCACGCTGACGGAAATGATTGAGATACTCAGAAAAAATGGCGGGGATATCAATTCTATTTTCGGCTTCTCTGCGGATGAACCTGTACTGACCACTCTGTGTACCATGGGGATGGATGAGTTTATTGACTGGGAGAACGAGACATGCGACTTTACAGGCAAGGCGTTCCAGAACGTGCTGGAATTCGCAAAGGAGTATGAAGGGAATTCTGTCACAAACGTGCAGGAAGGGATCGCAGAGGGAGAAGTACTGCTGTCGCTGGGCGTAATTAACAGCGTGGCGGATTATCAGATTCAATGTGAGCTTTACGGGGAAACGATCGAGTATATCGGGTATCCGACGGCGAGCGGGTCCGGTACAGCGGCTTATTTCCGCGGCAGTCAGCTGGCAATCAATGCAGACAGTGCGGCCGGGGATGCTGCCTGGGAATTTATAAAGTATTACATACTGAATGGCTATTACGGCGAGGGCTTTCCCGTGGTGCAGTCTCAGTTTGAGGAAGCGATGACGGAGGCTATGACAGATTCATATACGGACTCCGTGGATGGGGCAGGGCTACTGCCAAAGGGGAGCTATTATATTTCCAATGATGTGACGATTACAGTTTATAAGGCTGATCAGGCCGATGTGAACGCGATCCGGACGCTTGTGGAACAGGCTGACCGTAAATACGAATATCAGACAGAAATTCAGGACATAATCAATGAGGAGGCGGACTATTATTTCGCGGGGCAGAAAAGCGTCGAAGAGGTGATGTCGCTGATCCAGAACAGAGTCAGTCTATATATCGCGGAACAGATGGACTGAGCATTTCGGCAGATGGATTGAATTGACAATTGTTTTTTCAGATTCTATAATGAGTTCTGTAAACACGTACACCATGTACATTTCGCGGGTGGGGAGTACAGGAACTCTATGGAAAACAAAGAACAATTTGGCAAATTGATTGTCCGGCTGCGGGAAAGGGACGGACTCAGCCAGAAGGAGCTGGCGGAGAAGTTATATGTGGTTCCGTCGACCGTCTGCAAATGGGAGAAGGGCGGTTCTGTTCCGGACAGCGGAAAGCTGCAGCAGCTATCGGAGTTTTTTCAGATTCCATATGAGGATTTGCTTGAGCCTGAGGTAACCCTGCAGAAAATGAACGCCGCCCCGGAAATGATGGAGACTGAGCATGAATCAGGACTTGATTCGGAACTGAAGGCTGAGCCGGAACCAGAACATGATCCGGAGCTGAAGTCTGAGTCGAAACCGAAGCATTTGCGCAGGCGGATCGCTATTGCCGCCGCGGCCGTAATCGTTGTGCTTTGCGCGGCAGGCGCCATTTTATATGTCCGGGAGCAGTCCCCCACACTGCGGGTTCAGACCATCTGTGAACAGTACATTGAAGATCCCGAGTTTGGAACCGTGTATGAGATTTCCGGCGTTATCAATACCAGTCCTGACATTGAAACACTGTGGGAGTATGAAGATGAACAGGTGCTGCCCTATGTGCGGCAGCTGGAGCTGGAGACGGATATTGTGAAAATCTCGTATTATGATAATAAAACCGCGATGGAGAGCGGAGATACCGCTCACTATTACTCGTATTATTTTTTGAGCAATTATGAGGATGGGTGATGTGATACAGGGCAGTCGTTTCCCTTTCAGGGACAGCGGCTGCCCTTTGGCGTTGCTGCGGAGATTTCAGCCCAGCTACAGGTTGTCCAGGCAGTTTTCCTGACGTGGCATATTTGCGGTTTCAAAAATGAAAAAAATTTACAATTTCGAAAGTGAAATATTGCATATTTCAGAGTGTGTGACACCTTTTTTTGTTGAATTATTTCCGAAATCGGAAATAATTGAAAGCATAAAGATATAAAAGATAGATTTATTGCCGATAATGTGATATAATGAGCGCAAGCGAGAAGGGCGTGCTTGCACGTCCGGCGAGCGGCGAATTGGATCATGAGCGTCTTTTGCTCATGATATACTATTTTATAGATTGGTGTAGTTTAAGATTATAAATTAACGGAGGGAATCAGATGCGATATCTTTCAGTTACTGAAATAGCAAAAATGTGGAATGTATCAGAACGTAGCGTCCGTAATTACTGTGCCCATGGGCGCGTGAAAGGTGCATTTCTTACCGGTAAGACTTGGAATATACCCGAAGATGCTGAAAAACCGGAGCGTTCCAATAAGAAAAAAGAACAGCCAGTTACTCTGCTGGATATCTTGCAGGAACAGAAAGCAAGTAAATATTCTGGCGGCATTTATCATAAAACACAGATTGATTTAACATATAACTCCAATCATATCGAAGGCAGTCGACTGACTCACGATCAGACCAGATACATCTTTGAAACCAATACTATTGGTGTGGAAAATGAAGTTTTAAACGTGGATGATGTAATTGAAACAGCAAACCACTTCCGTTGTATTGATATGATTATTGATAACGCCAAAGCTACGTTGACAGAGAAGTTTATCAAAGGACTTCATCTGACATTGAAAAACGGAACCAGCGATTCCAGAAAAGATTGGTTTGTTGTTGGAGATTATAAAAAGCTTCCGAATGAGGTTGGCGGAACGGATACTGCCCTTCCGGAAGAAGTTGCCGATAAAATGAAAGCGTTGCTGGCGGAATACAACACAAAAGAAGAAAAGACTTTCGAGGATATTCTGGACTTTCATGTGAAGTTTGAACGGATTCACCCATTCCAAGACGGTAACGGTCGAGTTGGCAGATTGATTATGTTTAAGGAGTGCCTGAAATATAATATTGTTCCGTTTATTATCGAGGATAATCTGAAATTGTTCTACTATCGTGGATTAAAAGAATGGAACAATGAAAAAGGTTATCTGACAGATACCTGCCTGACGGCACAGGATAAATATAAAGCATACCTGGATTATTTCAGAATTGATTATTAAAGATCAGTTTCCCAAAGGTAATTTTCATCTGCCACGGCAGCAGATCCCCGATCTTCAAAAATCGCGTATCTATACCAGTCAGATGTCGGAAATTTTCTTTTTTGAAAATTACCTCTATGTACCTGTTATCGAAAATATACATGAATTTTCGGCCGACAAGATGTTGTTTGTATAAAACGGCCACATATTTTATTTGAAGTGAAAGATCAATCCGATCCTGTTTTCTGCTCATGATGTGGAATGCTCCGTAGTGTCTGAAGGTATTTGTAAACTTATAAAAAATGCGCCGGGTAACATATTGCCACCCGGCGTCTGCTTATCAAAGCAGCGGTTTTCTGCTGGCTGTCAGCCGCGATATTTGAAATTGTATGACCTTGACTTTGCGATTTCCTTTTTCTATAATTGGGACAGGAGGCGGGAAGCATGACGGATAAGAAAATATATGGACAACTTCTCGTTGCCCTGCGGGAAAGGGAACGGATCAGCCAGAAAAGACTGGCGCAGCTTCTGGATGTCAGTGCGCCGGCGGTCTGCAAGTGGGAGAAGGGCGATGAATTCGTGCCACAGCTTTTGGAAAGGGATCTGGGGACGGATATAGTGAGTTATTCAATTAAGAAAATACAAAGGCAATGCAGTACTCATAAAGGTGCGGCATTGCCTTTTTGGATTCTTATCTGGGGCCTGTGAAATTTTAAGAATCTTAAGATTTTTGATACAAATCTGATACAAAATCTCCTTATACTGAAATCAGAATGAAAGAAGGGGAAAAGGGGGATATGAAGAGAACTTTAGCAGGCATGATGATTTTTTGCATGCTTTTGCTGACCGGGTGTGGAGAGTCAGGCACTTCCCGGGTGGAAAAGGTGCAGTTATTTGAGGATGACGGCTCGGGGAGCAGTGGAACACAGGCGGGTGCAGCGGCTTTATGGAAAGCGAGTCACCTGTCTTTGGACAGCCGTTTTGAGAATGCGGTGGTAAAAAACGGGACTGTGTATGGATATTACACGGATGATTCTGGTGTAACGGTGGTCGCACAGGATATACAGTCGGGTGAGATTGTGAGTGAAAGGACAATTTCGGGGGCGGACAGCATAACGGTTGATCAGGAAGGGACTGTATATGTGCTGGGAAGTCAGAACGGCAGCTATGTTTTCTGGAAG
>JAJPXG010000177.1:7385-9775 GCA_021205565.1 Lachnospiraceae bacterium
ATGGATATTGATACGGGGGAAAGCACGGAATACCGGATTGATGGTCTGGAGGCTTTGTCTGACGCAGACAGCATTGCGGTTACGGAAAACGGCATCCTTTACTGCCAGGGAAGCGGCCTGTACGAATACAACATGGAGGAACAGACGATAGAGAAAAAGCTGGATCTGTCGTCCTTCGGCATTTCAGCTTCCGATATCATTTACCTGGGCATGGATGGGGAGAGCATTGAGATCATAGATAATTATGGGAGTACGTCGGCCTCGGAATACACGCTCCTGGAAAAAGGGGAAAATACAGCGACCATTCTGACGCTTGGGGTGACATGGGAGACAGATGAGATTGCAGAGATGGTGACGGGGTTCAACCGCTTCCATGATGATGTCCAGATCACCATCGTAGATTACTCTGCGTCGGCTGACAGTGTGGACGATGGAATCGAACAGCTGAAGCTGGATATTATCAGCGGGGAGGCGCCGGATATCCTGGAGGTGTCGGGAATTGATTATGAGATCCTGGCGGATAAGGGCGTGTTTGCCGATTTATATGATTTCATGGCGAATGATTCGGAGTGCGGGAAGTCTTCCCTGCTGACGGATGTGCTGAGCCTGTATGAGATGGATGGGCATTTGTATCTGATTGCGCCGGCATTCCAGGTTTATTCCATGTGGGGCAGCAGCGCTTCCACACAGGGGAAGGTGGGCGTGACACTTTCAGAGTTAGAGCAGATTTTAAAGGCGAACGGCCGGGACCTGAACGCGGTCTATGGATTTTCTGCGGATGAGCCGGTGCTGACGACACTCTGCGCCATGGCGATGGATGAATTTATCGACTGGGAAAACGGGATCTGCGATTTTGAGACAGAAGCGTTTCAGGAGGTGCTGGATTTTGCCAATGCATATAGCGGAGGCTATGAAGGAACCCTGTCAACCGGCATTGCGAACGGGAATGTCATGATGACCGTGGGCACCGTATTCAGCGTGGCGAATTATCAGCTGCAGAAAGAGCTTTATGGCGGGAGCCTGAATTACATCGGCTATCCGACACAGAGCGGTTCCGGTACGGCGATCGGTTTCCACGGCGGGGAGCTGGCCATCAACGCGAAAAGTGAAAATATGGACGCGGCCTGGGAATTTGTGAAATACTATATCCTGAACGGTTATGACGGGAACGGCTTCCCTGTCGTAAGCGAACAGTTTGACGAGGCGATGGCTGCGGCCATGACGGACGATCTGGTGACTGACAATGGCGTGGAGTACGCGATGGCGAAGGCAACCTACTATGATGACAACACCTATATTGAAGTGATGGCGGCGACCGAACAGGATGTCAGCGCGGTGAAAAGCCTGATCGCGCAGGCGGACAGGCGCTTTGGCTACCACACGGAAATCCAGAATATCATCAACGAGGAAGCGGCGTACTATTTCGCGGGCCAGAAATCCTTTGCGGATGTGGCGTCGGTGATCCAGAACCGGGTGCAGTTATATCTGGCGGAGGATTGAGATTTTGGCTTTATAAAACGAAGGCGCTCCTGGAAGTATGCAGGAGCGCTTTCACGGTAAGATACACAGCAGATAAGGTGTAATATGGGGAATCAAAAGAAAAAGAGGAAGGGGAGACGGATTCATCCGCTGTTCTACATAGCGGTTGTCCTGCTGTTTCTGAACCTGATTTTGCTGGGAGAGGTGCTGGGCTTGAGAAAAGAGCTTGCCAACGCAGTCCTGGGAGAGACAGAGACAGCCGTGAGCGGCCGTTCAGCGGTGAGTACCTTTGCGCAGGAGTCGGAGGAGGAACTGGCGGCACAGGCCAGGGAGATCTATGAGGCAAACGAGGACCTGCTGGTGCTGGTCAATAAGGAGCATAAGATACCGGACGATTATCAGGTGAAGCTGAAGCTCTTAAATAATGGGCGCTTCTATGTGGCGAAGGTACTGCACAGCGATCTGGTGCAGATGCTGGATGACGCGGACGAGCAGGGATATTCCTATTATCTGGTGAGCGGCTATCGCGACAGTGAATATCAGCAGGGTCTGGTGGACAACGACGTAGAAATGTACATGGAGGATTACGGTATGTCTTATGAGGAGGCGCTTGCCAAAACCTATGAGCAGGTGATGCCGGCCGGATACAGTGAACACGAAACGGGCCTGGCCCTGGACATCACCGCCGCCAACCATGTGGTCCTTGACGAGTCCCAGGCCAGCGAGCCGCCGTTATCTGGATGCAGGAGAATTGCTGGAAATACGGCTTCATCCTGCGGTATCCCGAGGACAAGGAGGACATCACGGAAATCAGCTACGAGCCCTGGCATTTCCGTTATGTAGGATATGAAGCGGCTCAGTTCATGTATGAGCATGACCTGACGCTGGAGGAGTTTTACGAATATCTGGAA
>JAJPXG010000059.1 GCA_021205565.1 Lachnospiraceae bacterium
CTGAATTCCCTTATCATTGATGAGACACAGGGATATTTTGCCGGGGATAAAATGGTGGAGGAGACGATGGAAGTGATTCAAAGTATTGCAAAGATGTATGTAAACGAGAATCTGGATTGATTGTTATTCTCAGGGTTGTAAAATATGCCATCAGGGCAGTCGTTTTCTTTCGGGACAGCGGCTGCCTTTCTTTACATTTTATGCCGGAGGAAATCCGGGTATGTACGGAGAATTTTATTGACACAACCAGAGGAATGAGTTATTCTTTAAGTTGTTGAATTGCAGTGTCTGCACCACAGCGCAGACGGTAGTAAAAGGGGAGAGAATAATGCGAAGGTCTAATCACGCAAGAAGGCGGAGGGGGAGAGGCTCAACGCGCATTTTAATCGCGGCTGTTGTTGTGGCGGCCGTGCTTTTTTGGGTGCTGGTGCTAGCGCTTTTGGTAGCGCAGAATAATGGGAAAGATACGATAGAAACGTCCGGTCAGTTCAGCACGGGGAGCTCGGCTGACGAGACTTATGATACAAATAATGAAGAAACGGCTGACGAGACAGCAGATTACGAATCAGTCGATGAAACAGAGAACGGGGAGAGCGATGACGGCACCCAGACGGCGGTGGATGATACATCGCAGACAGAATCGGGACAGGATTCTTTGACAGCAGATTCTTCGGAAGACACCTGTGTTCTGACCCAGCAGTCAGACGGATCCATTCTCATGTCATGGCCGGCTGTTTCCGGCGCAGGCAGCTATGTGGTGGAGATTACCTGGGAGGATAATAACGGCAGCTCCCTCTACCGCACGAAGACACAGACGAACAGCTGTGTGCTGCGTGGCCTTGGCGACGTGGGTACCTGTACAGTTAAGGTGCGTGCGGTTACGTTCCTTTTCTTTTCCAGAACGGTCCTGAAGGTGAAGACAGATCTGAGCACCCCATCGGTATCAGATGTAACCTGGTCACTTGACGGGAACACGAATACGCTCAGCGCGACTTTTTCCATCCGGGAAGGAGATACCTGTGTTGTCTGCCTGCTTGAGGACGGGGAGGTTGTACAGGAAATTATGACGGTTGACTCCGAGACGGAAGACGCGGCGCTGACCTTCGGCGTAGCCGGTGTGATGCCTTTGCCTGATCAGGGGGAGGAGTATACCATTGGCCTTTGTGTGATCAGTGAAGGGAATGGCATTAAATATTACGGCTTGGCCTCATCAACGATCACTGTCAGCAGGGAGGATCTTCTGGGTACGGAGTTGGATGTCGCTATCGCCTATGAGGGCGGCAATGTTTATACTTTTACCTGGAATGAAACCAAAGGCGCCTATTACCGCATACAGCAGTATGATACGGATGCAGGTGCCTGGGTGGATGTGGCGACAGTGTCCGCTTCGGATGATCTGAGTTATTCAACGGGACATCTTAAGTTCCCGGAAAGCTATACATATCGAATTCTCGCGGAGGGTGGACAGACTGATTCCGAGACCGGTTATGCAGCCGCGTCCGGCGAGATATTATGTACGACTGTGGCTTCTGTTGTTTATTGTACAGTCTGGCCGGCTTTTGATCTGACAGCATATACGGATGCGGATAAATCCGCAGTAGCAGGAACTGCTTCTGCCATGCAGGCATATTGTGTGCTTGAGGAGGAGAAGAACGGCATGTTTGCTATTCTCTTGAACGGAGAGACCGCCTGGATTGAAAGCGACTACTGCCTGATCAATCTGACGGATTATCTGGGTAGCCTGTGTACCTATAATATCACTAACAGTTATTCCTCCAAATTTACTGTGCACGAGTTTGAGATTCCCGGTGTGACCGGGGAGGTCGTAGTCGGATTTGAGGATGTGGAGCTCACCGATAATACCTATGTGGTACCGCTGGTGTATTCTGTGGCGAATAAGCTTCTGGACGCGGCCAAGAGCGCCTTACGGCAGGGCTACAGACTCAAGATTTATGAGTCTTATCGCCCGCAGATTGCCACGAATACATTGTATTCTACCGCGGAGGCATTGCTGGATACGGCTATCCCGGAGACAACCTATTCAGGTGTTTCCATTGAGAGCCTGAATCTGCCTGACGCCGGAACAGTCATAGAGACCGTGACGGACGAGGAAGGAAATGTGACACAGGTGGAGACGCAGGGAACCCTGACTTACCGCGACGTGATGGTGGGAGACAGCAGCTACGGCCTGAGTTATTTCCTGGCCAAGAGCAGGAGTAAGCATAATTCAGGCGTGGCTCTGGATCTGACACTGGAGGATGCTGAGACGGGGGAAGAGTTACAGATGCAGACGTCGATACATGACCTGAGCCATTACGCCAGCACCTCGGAGAATAATACCAACGCGAAGCTTCTGGCCAGCATTATGACGGAGGCCGGCTTTGGAACGCTGGTATCGGAGTGGTGGCATTTCCAGGACAATGATTCCACGCAGACATCCTCCATGTCTTCTGTGGCAGCCAGCATAGAGGGCTGGAAGGCGGATGACAATGGATATCGCTACTGTACGTCCACTGGTGTGTATTATGCCGGGTGTACGGTGAATATTGGCGGTACCGCTTATGAGTTTGACGCGGACGGATACCTGGTTTCAGGCTTCTGAAGAACGATGCATTAGCTCGTGAGCACTTTTGCTCATGAAAAATATAAAAGAAAAGACGGGGAGATACATATGAAAAAAATCGCTGAAGGCGTAAAGAGTTTCATCCGATCTAAAAAAGGAATTGCGTTGATTGTCGTGGTAGTGCTGGCCTGTGCCGGCGTTGCCGGATATCAGTACTGGTATTATCTGCAGCCCAAATTTCAGGATTTCACAATCGAACTGGGAACGGAGACGGTCAGTATTACCGATTTTATGACGGAATATGCCAATGCTTCCAAAGTCAGCTTTGTGACTGATCCATCGTCCATTGACATTGATCATGTGGGCGATACAGAGGTGACATTTCTGCATGGCAAAAAGGAAGAAAAGGTGACGCTTCATGTGGTGGACACCACGGCTCCCACAGTGGAATTCTTAGACGAGATGGAGGTTACCATCGACTATGTGCCGGCTGCGGAGGATTTTGTCATCAGCGTGGAGGATTACGCAGAGACCACCATTTCCTTTGCGGAGAATTACAGCAGTGTGGTGGATACTTATGAAGACCGCATTCTGACCGTCAATGTGACGGATGAAAGCGGCAATGTTACCTCTCAGGACTGCACGCTGATCTATACCTGGATGGTGGACTCCTTTGAACTGGAGTATGGCGAGCATGTCACCAAACAGGATCTTCTGACCACTGCGGGAAGGGGAATGTCCCTGATCAACCAAGTGGATCTGAATAATATCAATGTCTCCGGAGTGGGAGAGTATACCGTTTTAAGCACCTCCGGCTCCAAAACGCTTACCTGTACCATTACGGTGGTCGATACCACGCCGCCGGAGCTCACGCTGAAGGAGGCGTCAGTCTATCTGGATAAGACAGTGTCTGTGGACAGCTTTATCGAGTCTGTCACGGATCTTTCCGGTGTGGCCGAGGTGCGCCTGACAGAGGAGCCTGACACTTCGGTGGCGGGTACTTATACCGTGACGGTGGAAGCCGAGGATATTTACGGCAACGTGACGAGCGCAGAAGCCACGCTTCGGGTCAAAAAGGATGATGTGCCGCCTGTGATCAGCGGCCTTACCACGCTCACACTGGCCAAGCACAGCAGTGCGCCGAATTATTTAAGCGGCGTATCGGCAAACGACGCGACGGACGGCGCCTGCACTGTTTCCTATAATGACAGCAGTGTGAATTATGATGTGGCGGGCACTTATTATGTGACCTATACCGCTTCGGATACCTCCGGCAATGTCGCAACCAAAAAGCGCACGGTTGTTATTTCACATGACAGTGAGGATACGGCAGCCCTGGTGGCTTCCATTGCCTCCAGCCTGAGCAATGATGTGAAGTCGATCGCGGACTATGTGCGTTCCAATGTTTCCTACAACCATAGCTACGGCGGCGATGACCCGGTTTGGTACGGCTTTGTCTCCAATAAGGCCGGCAACTGTTATGTTCACGCGATGTGCCTGAAGGCAATTCTGGACTACAAGGGGATAGAGAGCCAGCTGATCTGGACCACCAACAAAACACATTACTGGCTGATCGTGAATGTGAACGGCACCTGGAAGCATGTGGATGCGACCCCGATGTCCGGCACGATCAGGGAGGCATGCAAACAGCTGATGAACGATCAGCAGCGTCTGGCAACATTGAGCGGACGGACGTGGGACACCTCTCTGTGGCCCGCCTGTGAGTAGGAGGAGAACATGGCAATGCAGGTTCTGATCCTACTGGCAGGACTTCTGATTTATACTGGATATGGCGTTTACGGGCTTGGCTGGCTTGCAGCTGCGGTTCTGGTAACCTATCTGGCCGGTCTGGCTCTGCCAAAGCATAAATGGCTTCTGTGGCCTGTGATTGTTGTCAACGCGGTTCTGCTGATCACAATCAAGCTGCAGCCTGTTACCGGTATTGGTATTCTGGCGCCTTTTGGAGTATCTTATTTCACCCTGCAGATGATTTCTTACCTGGCGGATGTTCGTAAGGAAAAATATCCGCCGGAAAAGAATTTCCTGACCTTTGCGCTTTATCTGACCTATTTCCCGCACCTGGTGATGGGTCCGATTGAGAGCTTCGACCATATGAAGCAGGCGCTTGCGGAGAGGAAAATCACCTGGGACGGTATTTCATCCGGCGCGGTCAGGGCAATCTGGGGCGCCTTTAAAATGTATGCTGTTTCGGCGCGCGCCGCTGTGGTGGTGGGGACGATTTCGGCATCGCCCGAGGAGTATCGCGGCGCTTATGCGCTCTTTGCCATGCTCCTGTATTCCATTGAGCTTTACGCGGATTTTTCCGGCTGTATGGACATTGTGCTGGGCGTTTCACAGATGCTCGGTATTCGTATGAGTGAGAATTTTAACGCGCCGTATTTTTCACAGACGGTGGCTGAGTTCTGGCGCCGCTGGCACATCACGCTGGGCGACTGGCTCAGGAATTATATTTATATTCCGCTTGGCGGCAGCCGCAGGGGAAAGATACGCAAGGTTGTCAACCTGATTGTGACTTTTCTGGTTTCCGGACTCTGGCATGGAGTACATTATATTCTCTGGGGTCTGTTTAACGGCATTCTGGTGGCAACAGGCAATTTTCTGAAGACGAAATACAAGGTCTTAAACTGTGCGATTACCTATCTGCTGATCAGCATTCTCTGGTCGTTTTTCATCTGGCCGGACTCACTGACCGCTTTAAAGAGCATCGCCTCGCTGTTCACCACCTTTAATTACAGCGCCCTGGCAGCGGATATTTTCTCGCTCGGCTTAAACATGGGAGAGTGGATCGCGTTTGTAATATCACTTTTACTGCTTTTCATTTACGATCTGAAAAAGGAAAGTCTGACAGATCGCTTTTATCAGTTTGCTCCCGCGGTTCGTGTAGCGGTATTCGGGACGCTGACGCTGCTGGTTTTAGTCTTTGGCATGTATGGGATTGGCTTTGAGGCGGAGCAGTTCATTTACTCAAGCTTTTAGGAGGGGACAGAATGAAAAAGCGAAATCGAATGAAAACCGTTCTGTCCGTATTCCTGGTGATTTTGGTTTTTGTCGCGGCCTTTTTGCTGCTGACCAGGCTTTTAAGCCCCAAGTATGCAACGGATCTGACGGAAGGTAGCATGATCTCCCAGTATTATGAGGAGGCGGGCGGACATGAGGTTATTTTTGTGGGAGACTGCGAAGTGTACGCGAATTTTTCTCCCATGGAGCTGTACCGGCAGGCGGGCATCACTGCTTATGTGAGAGGCACGCCGCAGCAGTTGATCTGGCAGTCCTATTATATACTGGAGGAGACCTTTACCTATGAGACGCCGAAGGTGGTGGTGCTGAATGTCAACGCCATGCGCTATTCGGAGCCGGTCAGTGAGGCTTACAATCGTCTGACCATTGACAATATGCGCTGGTCTGAGTCAAAGGTGGGGATTATTCAGGCTTCCATGACTGAGGAGGAGACCTTTCTTTCCTATGTGTTCCCGATCCTGCGCTATCACTCCCGCTTTGACGAGCTGACAGAGGAAGATTTTACATACTTATTTCAGAATCTGTATAGCACCTATAACGGCTACCAGATGCATAAGGAAGTCAATCCGGTGGAGTCGCTGCCGACGAAGCGGGCCCTTTCCAACTATCAGTTTGGTGACATCTGTTACGAATATCTGGATCGGATCCGGGAGCTGTGTGAAGAGCACGGGACGAGCCTGGTACTGGTTAAGGCTCCCAGCGTGTATCCCTACTGGTATGACGAATATGATGAGCAGATTGAGGCGTACGCTGAAGAGTATGGCCTGAATTTCTATAATTTTCTGGATGTAACAGATGAGATCGGTATTGATTACAGTACAGATACCTATGATTCGGGACTGCACCTGAATCTGTCCGGCGCCACGAAGCTTTCCACATATTTTGCCGGCATCCTGTCCGGGGAGTACGGACTGACGGATTATCGCAATGATCCGGAGGTTTCGGCTATCTATGACGAAAAGCTGGCACTTTATGATGCTGCGGCGACGGAATAGCGTTTTACGAAGAGTAATACGACACAGGTCGTTTACGATAAATACTTGGCAAAAAGGAGCATAACTTATGAAAAAATTACTGACAATCACGCTTTCGGCCGTACTGATGATTTCTCTTGCGGCCTGCGGCAGTTCCACTGCTTCAACGGATCTGTCCGATCAGGTGATTACGCGAAGCACGGACACAGAGGAGGCAGAGACAGAAGAAACGGTGGAGGAAGCGGTGCTGGATGAGGTCGTCGAGGAAGAGGCTCAGGAGGCAGACGCTGTGGATGAGAGCGAGCCGTTATATTTTGAATATGAAGGCGTAGTCATTCTGCCCGGCGAAGCGTTGGCCGCTTCTGTTCTGCCGCCGGCGGACAGTGTCTATACGGTTGCCAGCTGTGCGATCGAGGGAGACGATAACGTATATAATTACACGATGTTTGAGGTAACCGCGTTTGATGACGGCAGCGGCGAGGTGGTATATTCCATTTATTTCATCGACCCGAATATCACAACCCCCCAGGGCCTGGCTTTAGGAGACAGCTTAAGCCGGGTGGAGGAGCTTTATGGTACCAATTATGTGGAGGATGGAACTGCGGTGGTCTATACCAGAGAAGGCACACAGTTAAGCATCATTCTGCAGAATGAGATTGTAGTCAGCATTGAGTATCTGCTGGTATTGTAAGGAAGTCATGAGTGCGGGTAAGGAACAGTGCCCGCACTTTTTGTGTTTTGAGGATGAATGGCGCAGCGAGCGTACGGAACAAGTGACTGACAGATAAAAGAAGGGCTGGTGAGTGCAAGATGAAAAGAAAGAATATGAGCCGGAGAGTGCTGCGGATCATTGTTTTAGCAATCGTTCTGATATTGTTTGCCAGCGTCTGGGTCAGGCGCAGCACGGAAAGTTTTTCTGATACGCCTGAGAACGTGGAAGAAGAGAGCACAGAGAGTGAAGCGGTGGAGATTGAAAGCGCGGAGAAAGAAGAAGTCGCGACAGAGACACCCACTGAGGCGACAGAAGAAGAAAGCTGTGAGTCAGAAGAAACCAGCGAGTCAGAGGAAAACAGCGGGACAGAAGAAACCGGTGAAGGAGAAAAAGGCGGAGAGTCCATTGGAATGACGGAGGAAGAAAGCGGAGAAGCGGTCAGTGAAACGCAGGAATCAGACCTGGATCTGTCGAGCGTAACGTCTGTACTTTATCATGAGGGCGGAGGATATATTTCGGATTTCATTTCCGGAGTTTCTTATTCTTCTGTTTTGGACTGGCTTTCCCTGCACCGGGAGGATGATTACTATCTGGGAACACCTAATCCATCCGAATCGGACGGTACACTGATCGGCGGCTCCAGCGGCAGTACAGACCGCAGAAACCACAACGGGGACTGTGAAACCGCTTACGGAAATGACGATTATGACGGAGAGGCAATGTTAAACTGTACTGGCTTTGTCTGGCATGTTTTCTATAAAGCGTCCGGTATGAGCGAGGAGGAAGCTTTTAACACCATCCCCTGCTGGGGCGGCGTCGGGGCGAAGGACTGGATTTCTTATCTGCGAAATTACGGCCTGGAGTACAAGCCCTACTATGGCTCCGCGGATTCTCTTAAAAAACTCATCGCGGCCATGATTGCGGACGGATATATGGAGCCGGGGGATATCATCTGGACCTGGGGTGAGGGGACGGTGATGGCGTCGGACGGTCTGCCTTCCAAATCGTCAGATCCTCATGTCGGAATATACACCGGCACTTATTTCGGCGGCGAGGCAGATGAGTGGTGGCACAGCCTGGGTTACAGCACGGCCACTGATACCTTTTACGGGGAGAACCTTTACTGCAGCATCACACCGATGGCGCCGTGTGTTGCCATGACGGTGATTAAGCTGGGAAGTTCTGTCACGGAAACGGAAGCCGAATGACAAAACAGGTATGGCTTACTATAGACCTGCCCAAAGGAACGAAGCATGAAAATGTCCGGAGAAAAGCTCTCCGGACATTTGACATCTGAAATCAGAAACGGATTAAACCTTGAGAATATAGTCTTCCTTACGCGGCTTTGCAGCTGGTGCTTCTCCCGCGCCGTAGCCTAAGATGCAGTTGGCCACGCCAACATAGGTTTCGTCCATGCCCCATTCCTTTAAGAGGGCAAGTCCTTCCTCAGAGGCGAAGACTTCTCTGGCGCGGTAGATGTAGCAGGAATCCACTCCGACGGCATGCGCCGCGTTCAGCAGATTGCCGGCCACCAGGCAGGCGTCTTCAAACCAGGTGTGAGCGGCGGTTTTGTGGCCGAAAACGATGGCAACCACAGGCGCTCCGTAGAACGGATCCACATCTCTGCCGCTTACGGCTTTGTTCAGGTTGCTGATTTTGTCTCGCAGCTCCTTCGTCTGCACCAATACAATTTTCGGCGACTGGCGTCCCATGCCGGTGGGCGCGTAGGTGGCCGCCTCCAGAATCGCGTCAAGTTTCTCCTGCTCGATAGGTTTGTCCAGATAGCTGCGCACGCTGCGGCGGGTCTTTAAAGCTTCCAGTACCTGATTTTCCATTTGAAATCCTCCTCGTTATGATTATAATAAGATGCGCGGAAATCCGCTGCTTATACGTGAACAGCGTCTGCGTTTCGTATGCTGTGCACTGTTTTTATTATATGAAAAAAACACTGATATTTCAAGCTGGATCATGTGGAATCAGGTTGTCAACTTTATCTGTGTGTGATAATATTTTCGCGGTATTGGAAAAAGAGTAAGGATGACATATTCATGAAATTGAAATTACAGTACAAGCATACCATCTATGCCTGTTTTATCGGCTATATCGTGCAGGCCATCATCAACAATTTTGTACCGCTTCTGTTTTTGACTTTTCAGTCTCAGTACGGCATCTCACTGCAGAGAATTGCATTGCTGACGGGCTTGAATTTCGGCATTCAGCTGCTGGTAGATTTATTATCGGCCGGGTTCGCGGACCGAATTGGATACCGGTCCTGTGTTCTGTGCGCGCATGTATTTGCCGCGGCAGGACTGATTGGGTTGACGGTGTTGCCGGAGATATTTGCGGATCCTTATATCGGTA
>JAJPXG010000029.1:0-11395 GCA_021205565.1 Lachnospiraceae bacterium
TTTGACGCCGGGCGCGGAAAGCTCGCGACGTATGCGTGCAGGTGTATTGAAAATGAACTCCTCATGATGCTACGCACCAAAAAGAAGTTCTCCCGCGAGGTCTCCCTTTATGAGCCCATGGGAACAGATAAAGAGGGCAATGAGATTCAGATCATTGACGTGTGTACGCAGGATGAGGACATGACCGCAGACCTGAAGGAGAGGGAGACACTTACTTTTCTGACACAGGTGCTGGGCAGTGTTCTGACGGAAAAAGAGCGGGAAATCCTGACCATGCGCTATGGGTTAAACGGCAGCCGGGTGTATACGCAGTCTCAGGTAGGGGAGCATTTTCAGATTTCACGGAGTTATGTTTCGAGGTTGGAGAAGAGGGCTTTGGAGAAGCTGAGGCGTGCGTTCCGGGAGGCGGAATATTTATAATACGAGTACGATTGAATGATGAGAGCCGCTCCTGTTTATGCAGGAACGGCTCATTTTCAGCTTTCAGCCCTTTGACAGGATGCTTATCTGTAATATACCGAATTCCATCTTAACTCATTTTTGAGGTTGCGGATGGTCGTATCGTTGTCGATGATGACTGTCTCAATGCCCATGGCCGCACCCCAGTCCGCCAGCTGCTCCGCAGTCAGATCGTAGGTGAACGCGGTGTGGTGCGCGCCGCCTGCCAGGATCCAGGCCTCTGCGCCTGTCACAAGGTTCGGCTGCGGGGTCCAGAACGCGGTGGCAACCGGAAGCTTCGGCATCGGCTTCTCGGTCTTTTTGCAGTCTACCGCGTTCACAATGAGGCGGAAACGGTTGCCGAGGTCAACCAGCGATGCCGCGATGCCGGATCCTTCTTTGGCGGTAAATACAAGGCGGGCCGGATCCTCCCTTTCGCCCATGGAAAGAGGATTGACCTTAATGCTGACCGGACCATCCGCGATGGTCGGGCAGACCTCCAGCATGTGCGCTTCCAGAATGCCTTCCTTCCCGGGAACGAGATTGTAGGTGTAATCCTCCATAAAGGAAGTACCCTTTGCGTTCGGGGTGTTCTGCGTCATGATCTTCATCAGGCGTACCAGTGCTGCGGTCTTCCAGTCGCCCTCTGCGCCGAAGCCGTAGCCCTTTTCCATCAGTCTCTGAATCGCAAGGCCGGGAAGCTGCGTAAGCGCACCGAGGTCGCCAAAGTGTGTCACGATTGCCTGATAATTTTTTTCCTCCAGGAAACGCTCGAAGCCGAGCTCAATCTGAGCCTGTACGGCAACATGTCTGCGAAACTCTGTTTCGTCTCTTCCTTCGGGAAGAATCTGATATTTGTCGTAATACTCATCTACCAGTGCGTTAGTGTCTGACTGCGATACCGCCTGTACAGCTTCCGCAATCTCATTCACCGGATACGCGTCGATTTCCCAGCCAAATTTAATCTGTGCCTCTACTTTGTCGCCTTCCGTAACCGCTACGTTTCTCATGTTGTCCGCAATACGCATGACGCGGATGTGGCTGCTCTCCATAATGCCGACTGCCGTGTGCATCCAGGATGCGATTTTTTCCTGAACCGCCCTGTCGTTCCAGTGGCCGACGATGATTTTCCGTTCAATGCCCATCCGTGTGACAATGTGTCCGAACTCGCGGTCTCCGTGCGCAGACTGATTCTCATTCATGAAATCCATATCAATGGTATCGTACGGGATTTCTTCATTGAACTGTGTGTGCAGATGAAGCAGCGGCTTGCGGAATTCCTGCAGTCCGAGAATCCAGGATTTCGCAGGAGAAAAGGTGTGCATCCAGGTGATCACACCCGCACACTCCTCATCCGCGTTTGCCTCGTTGAAGGTTCTGCGAATCACTTCATTTGTGATCATGGTTGGCTTCCATACGACCTCGTACGGAAGGACGCCGGATTCGTTGAGCCGGTTCACGATGATTCTAGAATGCTCCGCTACCTTCGCGAGGCATTCGTCTCCGTAAAGATCCTGAGAACCGGTTGCAAACCAGAATTTGTATTTTTTTGCTTGCTTCATAGGGTATCCTCCTGTCCTTCATTACAATACACATTTTTTGTATTCAGGTTATCATGTTTTTACTGAATTGGATTCTAACATGTGGAGAAGAGAATTTCAATCTATATTTCTATTCATCTGCATAAGGGAAGTTTATTTTCAGTTGAAATTGAGGACTTATACTGCTTCAGTATAGTAATGAGAAGTGTGCCGGAATAGGAAGCGGCTTTCCCGGAAATACTGGAAAAAATGGCCGCGGTATGTGAGCAGATATGAGGGAAGAAGTACGGTATTACCGTGATTTTACGGATGATTTTGTTAAGAGCGGACAGCAGGACAAACGGCTGTCGGAGAATTTTCAGTGGCTGCATCGGAATCTGCTGTACCGGGCGGTTTCGGCTGTCCTGTATGGTATCGCAGTGATATTTGCTTTTATCTATTCATATGCTGTCCTGCATATCAGGGTGGTCGGCCGGGAGAAATTTAAGATCTGTAAGGGAAAAGGAATTTTTCTGTACGGAAATCACACGCAGCCGATGGGAGACGCGTTCGCCCCGGCAGTTTATATTTTCCCGAAAAGGCTGTCTACCGTGGCGGGGGCGGCCAATCTGGGGATCCCAGTGCTGGGGAAGCTGCTTCCCATGCTGGGAGCGCTGATTCTGCCGGAATCTCTGCCGCAGATGAAGTCGTTTCAGGAAGCGATGCGGTATCACCTGGAGCATGGACGATGTATCATCGTTTATCCGGAGGCGCATGTCTGGCCGTACTGCAGCTTTGTCAGGCCGTTTGCGGAGGCTTCTTTTCATTATCCGGTGCAGTACGGGGCGCCGGTTTACTGCATGACGACGACCTACCAGAAGCGGCGGCGGGGGAAAAAGCCCCGCATTACCACCTATATTGACGGGCCGTTTGAGCCGGATTTAAACCTCAGTAAAAAAGAGGCGATCAAAAAGCTGCATGATGAGGTCTCAGACTGCATGCAGGAGCGGAGCCGGGCGAGCTCGTATGCGTATATCCGGTATGAAAAAAAGGGAGAGTAACAGTGTGATCAACATCTTATACTGCGGCGACCGGAACATAGAAGACGGCCTGATCATTTCAGTCCTGTCGCTGCTTCGAAATGTCACGGAAGAGCTGAATATCATGGTGATGACGCTTTCATATGAAAGCATCCTTCCCGTAACAAAAGAAACAGTTCAGCTCTTAGATCGCCTGGTAAAGGAGAAAAATCCTGCAAACCGCGTCAGCCTGATTAACGCCACGGAGCAGTTTTTAAAGCAGGTTCCCACCGCAAATATGGAGACCCGCTTCACGCCCTGCTGCATGCTGCGCCTGTACGCGGACCAGATTCCGGGTATGCCCGAGCGGGTCCTGTATCTGGATAACGATGTGGTCTGCCGGAGAAATTTCAGTGATTTTTACCACCAGGAAATGGCAAATGAGGAGCTTTCCGGTGTGCTGGATTATTATGGAAGCTGGTTTTTCAGGCGGAATTTGTTCCGCAGGGATTATCTGAATTCGGGCGTTCTTTTGTTAAATATGGAAAAGATCCGCGAGACGGGACTCTTTGCACGCTGCCGCAGCCTTTGTGAGACGAAGAAAATGTTCATGCCGGATCAGTCCGCGCTCAATAAGCTGGCGGAGCATAAAAAGATCTGCGGCAGGTGTTACAACGACCAGAGGCGGCTCCATGAAGACACGGTGCTGCAGCATTTTTCGACCACGTTCCGTTTTTTTCCGAGGGTGCGGACCCTGACGGTGAAGCCCTGGGAGGTCGAGAGAGTGCATAGTGTCCTGAAATTACATGAATATGACGATCTGCTGGCCGAATACATAGGTGTGAAGGCTGCGATGCAGAATGCGGCGAAGGAAACAGACTGCCCTGCAGTATGATATTTGATCATGCATGGGCTGTCGGTGAGGTTATGAGATCAGGCTATGAAAGGCCTGATGAAAAGAAAGTGTGAATACCATGAAAGAGATACCTGTATTTTTTACAATTGACGACGGCTACGCGCCTTACCTGGACTGTGCTCTTCGCTCCATGATGGAGAACGCGTCCCGTGAATTCCATTATAAAATTATTGTACTGGAGCAGGGGTTGAAAGAAGAACGCAAAGAGCTGCTGAAAGCCGCGGTCAAAGAGCCTTTTGAAATCGAGTTTATCCGCATGGAGGACAGCTACGGCTGGCTGACGGACCGGGAGGAAAACTGGCTGCGCTGTGATTATTTTACGCTGACCATTTATTTCAGGCTTTTTATCGCGGATATGTTTCCGCAGTATGATAAGGCTCTTTATCTGGACAGCGACATTGTGGTGCCGGGGGATGTCTCCGGGCTGTATGCAACTGCGCTTGGGGACAATCTGCTGGCGGTCTGCATGGACCAGGCGGTGGAAGCGGTGCCGGAGCTGTCTTATTATGCGGAGCATTCTATCGGTGTGAAAAATACGGATTATTTTAATTCCGGCGTGATGGTGATGAATTTAAAGAAGCTGCGAGAGGAAAAGTTCGCGGATCAGTTTATGCATCTGCTGAATACCTGGCATGTGGACTGTCTGGCGCCGGATCAGGATTATTTAAACGCGATCTGCCAGGGAAGAGTGGTGATGCTGGATGGAATCTGGGATGTTATGCCGCCAGCGAACTCGCAGGCGCCGCTGGCTGAAAACCCGAAGCTGATTCATTACAATCTTTTTTCCAAGCCCTGGTGCTATGATAATATCGCTTATGAGGAGTATTTCTGGAAATATGCGAAGCAGTCCTCATTTTATCAGGAGATCCTGCAGTATAAGGAAAGCTATTCAGAGGAGCAGAAACAGTCTGACACGGACTGCATGGCGACGATGATTAAAAAAGCGGCGGTGCTGGATCAAAGGCCTGTGACATTCCGGAAGCTCAGGGACAGAGGGGAGAAGGTGAAGCTATGATTCTAGGTGGAAACAAGGCTGCGGTCGTGGAAAATATCAAAACGAATTTAATCAGCGGAAATTATAATAACAAGGCGGAGGTGGGCGACCCCAATATCACTTCGGAAGAAAAAACTGAGCTGGCGCTGCGCGATGCCAGAAACCGGGGCACGGTGGGCTACTGGATGAAAACCCGCCTGGCCATGACGTTTCTTTATTTCTTTGACCTTTTTATGAACAGAAGCACAAAGGTGGAGGGGATGGAGAATCTGTCCCAGGTGCAGGGCGGTGCCATTGTCACCAGCAATCATTTCAATCAGCTGGACAATACCGTGGTGCGCGAAACCATGCGGCGCGGAAAGCAGGGGCGGCTGTACACGGTGGTGCAGGAGAGTAATCTGGCGATGAGCGGTCTCTTTGGTTTTATCATGAATTATGTGGATAATGTCCCGATCACAAAGAGCAAAAAGTACACCAGCGAGTTTTTTGAGCCGTTCATTGCCGAAAAGCTGGCGCAGGGCGATAAAATCCTGATTTATCCGGAGCAGGAGATGTGGTTTAATTACCGCAAGCCCAGGCCGCCGAAGCGGGGCGCTTATTATTACGCGGCGTTAAATCATGTGCCGGTCATTTCCTGTTTCGTGGAGATAAAGACGCTGCCGGAGCAGGAAACGGAGGAGTTTTACCGTACACAGTGGGTAATGCATGTCCTGCCGCCGATCTATCCGGATCCTGAAAAGGATGTGCGAACCAACAGCCTGGAAATGATGGACTTAGATTACCGGCAGAAGGTGGCGGCCTATGAGCAGGCCTACGGAAAAAAGCTGACATACGCCTACGAGGAGGGGGACGTAGCGGGGTGGATTGCGAAGGAGGCGTGAGACCCGGTACAGATGAAAAACGAAGAGACAAGGTACAATATAAAGCCCCGGACAGGGGAGTGGGAGAGAGCTCTGACGGGAAAAATGAATGAAACAGGCGATTACAGACTGGGCGTCGATATTGGCTCCACTACGGTGAAGCTGGTAATCATCGACGCCCATACATATCAGGTGATATATTCCGTTTACCGCAGGCATCATGCCCGGCAGATGGAGACCGCGGCGGCGCTTTTAAAGGAGGCGGCCGCCTTATTTCCTTTCCTGAAGGTGAGAGCCGCGGTCTGCGGTTCCGGCGGGAAGCCGACGGCTCAGGCGTTGGGAATTCCTTATATTCAGGAAGTGGTCGCGAATGCCGCCGCGGTCTGTGCCCTGTATCCGCAGGCCAGGACGGCTGTGGAGTTAGGCGGTCAGGACGCGAAGCTGATTTTCTTTCACTACGATGAAGAGAAAAAGGAGTTGACCGCGTCAGATATGCGCATGAACGGGAGCTGCGCCGGCGGCACGGGCGCCTTTATCGATGAAATCGCGGCGCTTTTAAATGTGGCACCGGAGAATTATGAGGCGCTGGCGGCGGCTGGAAACCATGTTTATGATATTTCCGGGCGCTGCGGGGTGTTTGCCAAGACGGACATCCAGCCACTTTTGATTCAGGGCGCCGCTCGGGAGGATATCGCACTCTCCGCGTTTCACGCCATCGCAAAACAGACGATCGGTGGTCTTTCCCAGGGATTGGAGCTTACACCGCCGATCATTTTTGAGGGTGGTCCGCTGACCTTTCATCCCACGCTGGTGAAGGTGTTTGCTAAGCGGCTGCATTTAAAAGAGGAAGAGATTATCATTCCGGAGCACCCGGAGACGATTGTGGCGTTGGGGACGGCTATTGCGATTGATAAGCTGTTTCCGGCGCAGGACGATGGCGAAGTTACGCTGGAAGAATTGAGTGATCTTCTTTCAGAGAATCTGAAGCATCAGGGAGAACAGGCCGAAAATGGGAGTCGGCCATTTTTTGCCTCTGCCAAAGAGCGGGCGGATTTTGAACTGCGTCATGCCAAAGAGCGGATGGAGGTTGAAGAGCCCGGGATTGATGAACCGGAATCAGATGCTTTTAAGATGGAGGTGTCTGTTCCTGAGGAGTCCGGGATTGAAGAACCTGAGATTTACAGAGGAGAAATCCGCGCCTGGCTGGGGATCGACTCTGGCTCTACCACCTCCAAAATGGTGCTGATGGACGAAAACGAGCGGGTGATCGACCGCTTTTACGCTTCCAATCAGGGGCAGGCGCTGCGCGTCGTCTGCGAAGGCATCCGCGGTTTTTACGAAAAATATGAATCTCAGAGCGTGAAACTGAATATCCTGGGCGTTGGCACGACTGGGTATGGTGAGAAGATGCTGGCGAAAGCCTTTGGGGCTGACTATCATATCGTGGAAACGGTGGCGCACGCCACGGCGGCTTTAAAATTTTATCCGCAGGCGACCTTCCTTTTAGACATCGGCGGCCAGGACATGAAAGCCATCTGGCTTCAGGACGGCGTGATTACCAATATTATGTTAAACGAGGCCTGTTCCTCCGGCTGTGGTTCCTTCCTGGAGAACTTCGCGGAAAGCCTGAATATTCCGGTGGAGAAGATTGCAGATGCCGCTTTTTCATCCGAAAATCCTGCGCGTCTGGGCAGCCGCTGCACCGTGTTTATGAACAGCACGATTATCAATGAGCAGCGCAATGGTAAAAGTCCGCAGGACATCATGGCCGGACTCTGTCGCTCCATCATTGAAAATGTTTTTACGAAGGTGGTGCGTCTTTCCAACACGGACACGCTGGGAGACTGCGTCGTGGTGCAGGGCGGGACTTTTAACAACGCGGCGGTACTGCGGGCGCTGGAGGAGTACCTGGGCCGGGAAGTGCATCTGGCGCCGTATTCCGGGGAGATGGGCGCTCTCGGAGCAGCAATGCTGACAAAACAGCGGATTGAGGAGTACGGGTACGCGGATTCTAAGGGGACTTCCTTTATCGGCAGGGACGGGCTTGCTCATTTTCAGTATGAGACAAAGACCGGCGTGGTGTGCCCGGGCTGCGCCAATCACTGCAGCCGCACGGTGATTTCTTTTTCGGATGGGAAATATTTTGTCACGGGGAATCGGTGTGAGCGCGGGGAGAGGATGATATCTCTTGAGCAGGGAGAAAAAACAGGTGCTGCGGAAAATATCGGAATATTAGGTTCTGAGAAAGGTATTATTGACACAGCACTGAACAAGTCGGACAGGAAGAGTGATACTGTATCTGTATCATCAGAGAAATTGGATACACTGCATGACGGATATGGGAAAAAATCGCAGCCTGTAGATCTGTTCGCGGAACGCGAAAAACTGCTCTTCCAGGAATATGATTATCATGCTCCAGCATCCCGTCAGGAAGTCATCGGTCTGCCGCGCGTGCTGGAATTCTGGGACAGTATGCCTTTCTGGAGTACCTTTTTTAAGGCACTGGGTTTTCAAGTGAAATTTTCGCACAAAAGCAGCCGGAAAATGTACGAGGAGGGCCTGTCCTTTGTCGCTTCTGACACGATCTGTTTCCCGGCCAAGCTGGTGCACGGCCATGTGGCTGACCTGGCAAAGCAGAAGGTAGATCGGATTTTCTTTCCCTATGTCATGCATATGCCGCCGGAGGGCGTGGACAAACAGAGTCCTTATGTCTGCTCTGTCCTGCAGGGCTATCCTATGGTAGTGCGCAATTCCCAGAACCCGGATAGCCGCTATAACGTGATTTACGACACGCCGGTCTTCCACTGGTTTACGGAAAAGAACCGCAGGCAGCAGATCTGTCAGTATGCGGTCGATACGTATCATGTGACGCAAAAGGAGGCGGAGGAAGCTTTTAAGCAGGGAGAGGCTGCCATCCGGCTGTTCCACGAAACACTGACGCAAAAGGCGGAACAGGTCATTGAACAGGCTCAAAAAGAGGGCGGCTACGCAGTGGTATTAGCCGGTCGGCCGTATCACACCGACCCCTTTGTCTCCCATGATATCTCGAAATTATTTCTGAAAAAAGGAATTTCGGTGCTGCCGGTGGACAGTCTGCCGGGCCTAGAGAAGCAGGACCTGAAAAATACCCGCATCGAGATTACCAATAATTTTCACACCAGAATGCTGGCCGGGGCCATGGTCGCCGCGGAAAATGAAGCGCTGGAGTATGTGCAGTTAGTCAGCTTTGGCTGCGGCCATGACGCGGTGCTTTCTGATGAAATTGTACGCATCATGACGGAACGGGCCGATAAACCGCCGCTGATTTTAAAGGTCGATGAGAGCGATGCGCAGGGCTCTTTAGGAATCCGTGTGGAATCGTTTCTGGAAACGGTGGATATCAGACGGAAGGCCAAAAATGGACAGGCGTCTGAAATCTGTCCGCTGCCCGCCCCGAGCCCGGTGAAATTTTATAAAAAGGATAAAAAAATCAGGACCCTGCTGATTCCCAATATTTCAGCGGAGGTTTCCGTCCTGCTGTGCGCCATTCTTGAAAAAGAGAATTTTATTGTGCAGTCCATACCGGTGGGCGGCCTCCATGAAATCGGCCTGGGCAAAAAATATGTACATAACGACATCTGTTTCCCCTGCCAGATGGTGATCGGGGAATTGATCGGTGCGCTGCAAAAGGGAAATTATAATCTGGACGAAGTGGCGGTCGGTATGGTAAAATTCCAGTGCGACTGCCGCATGTCCCACTACGCGGGTCTTCTGCGCAAGGGTCTGGATGCCGCTGGCTTTTCTCAGGTGCCGGTCCTGACAACGGATATGGGGGATTCCAAGGATATGCATCCCGGTGTTTCCCTTTTGGGTGTCAGCGCGGTGCTGGAGGCGGTCTGGGTCTTTGAAATGCTGGACATCCTGACCGAGCTTTGCCGCAAAATCCGTCCTTATGAAATGAATCCCGGTGAGACGGACCGGGTATATCAGTCCTGTGTCCATCAGGTCGCGGACGGTATCCGCAAGGGAATCGGTGAGGCCAGGAAGGCATTTGACACTTGCATCGATGAGATGGCAGCCATTCCGTATGACAGAAGCCATTTAAAGCCCCGCGTGTTTGTGACCGGCGAGCTTTTAGTGACTTATCATCCGGGCTCCAACTTTGATATTGAGCGATATCTGGAGCGAAACGGTATGGAGGCGGTCTTCCCCAGGATTACGGATCAGCTGCGCAAGGATTTCCGCGCCACGGAGTGTGAGATTTCAGACTACCACGCCAATATTTTCCCGTATCCGTTTGCTGTGACCTGGCTTTTTGATGAGATTCAGAAAAGGCTAGAGAAGGTGGCGGTGAGGCACCCGCTGTATGAAAAGACTCTGCGCCCAAGAGATATGTATCAGGGTGTCGCGGACATCATCCCGGAGACCTTAAGCTGCGGCGAGGGGTGGCTGATGGCGGCGGAGATTGCCCACTACGCGAAAGAAGGCGTGAAAAGCTTCGTGATTTTGCAGCCCTTCGGCTGTCTGCCCAACCACATCTGCGGAAGAGGCACGATTAAGAAGCTGAAGGAGGAATTCCCTGATATTCAGATTCTGCCGCTGGATCTGGATCCGGACACCAGCTACGCGAATGTGGAGAACCGTCTGCAGATGCTTTTAATGAACCGGTGAAAGGAGACTTTATTGTCTTGCAAAAAGTGATCGAATTTGTCAGAAAACGGATTCCGTTCCTTAAATTTGTCACATCCTCCCTGACCGGGTCGGCGGTGGAGCTTTTGCTTTTCTATCTGCTCTGTCAGGTCATTCCCCTGCCGCGGGCGCAGATGATTTACCTGGCCACAGTCATTTCCAGGGTGATCGCCGGGACACTGAATTTCCTGATGAATAAATTCTGGAGCTTCGGCGGAGCGGGCGGTACATCTTCGACGCAGTTTATGGGCTCGCAGGCGGTGAAATACGCGATTTTGTTTGTGGGCAAGATGCTTGCCAGCGCGCAGCTGGTGACGATGATGCCGACGGCAATTCCAACCGTGCTGTCGAAGGCAATTGTGGATACCGGGATTTTCTTTATCAGTTATGTCATTCAGAAAAAGTGGGTGTTCGCGACAAAAAAAGAGAAATAAAAGTTTTTATAAAAACTTTCGCGATAAAAAGGCTCTTTCGTGCATATATAGAGTGAACAACTATATGCACGGGAGGGCTTTTTTATGTGTGAAGAAAAGATGTGGGCGTTGTGGTTTCAGAGCGTCCCCGGAATTGGCAGAAAGACGATTTATCATCTGGAAGAGAATTTTGGGTCTTTAAAAGGGGCTGCGGCCGCGCCTCAGGAAGGACTGCGCCAGATCATGAAACCGGCGCAGATTGAAAGCATGCGGGAGTTTTCGCAGACGCCGGACGGACTTTTGCGGCAATGTGAGAGGGCAGGGGTGGAATATGTGACAGTACGGGAAGACCGTTTCCCGGATCGATTGAAGGAAATCCCCGATCCGCCTTACGGAATTTTTATAAAAGGTGCTCTGCCGGATCCGGACAGACCAACGGTTGCCATCATCGGCGCCCGCGCCTGTTCAGCCTATGGAAGGGAGTGTGCTCGTCTGCTGGGAAGCGCCCCGGCCCCGGCCCGAATACAAGTCAAAAACGGTATTGCGCGGGGGCAGCGAAATATCAAT
>JAJPXG010000029.1:11405-31775 GCA_021205565.1 Lachnospiraceae bacterium
GCGGCCGGAATCCAGGTCATCAGCGGTATGGCGCGGGGAATCGACAGTATCAGTCAGAGCGCCTGTCTGGATGCCGGCGGGAAAAGCTTTGCGGTTTTAGGCAGCGGGGCGGATATCTGCTACCCGCCAGAGGAAAGGCCTTTGTATGAGCGGCTTGTTCAGGAGGGCGGGATTATCAGTGAATATCCGCTCGGCATGCAGCCTCTGAACAAAAATTTTCCGCCCAGAAACCGCCTGATTTCCGGTCTGGCGGATCTGGTGCTGGTGATCGAGGCCAGGGAGAAGAGCGGCACGCTGATTACCGTGGATATGGCCTTAGAGCAGGGACGCGAGGTGGCGGTTGTGCCGGGGCGGATCACAGACGCACTGAGCCTGGGCTGCCATAAGCTCTACAGTCAGGGCGCACATCTGGTCATTTCGCCGCAGCAGATGGCGCAGATGGTGTGGGAAGCATTTGCACTCAGGCAGAAAAGCGGGGAGTACAGCCCGGACCGGAAGACTGCAGCTATGGCAGGAAGCAAAACCGGAAGAGAATCCGGCAGGGATATTGCCCAAGACATTGGCGGCATCATTGCCGGAAACGAAGATGGATATCCCGGCTTCCTTCTGCCCTCAGAAAAAGAACAGAACGCTCTCTGTCCGGAAGAGAGAAAACCGACATATGATCCTTCCCTTTCTCCTTTCCTGAACCAGCTCCTGGTGCTTCTCGATAAAACCCCGCAGTCAGTGGAGGCGCTGTATAGCATTTTTACAGAAAATGACGGGCATGCGGAGCTGCCGCAGTTTCTGACCGGGCTTCTGGAGCTGGAGCTTGCCGGGAAGTGTCAGAACGTGGGCGGGCAGTTTATAAAAATTTAAGAATTAAAAAACGCGAAAAAATGGCCTCTCCGTGCATATATAGGGTGAAACGTGAAAACGCAATCATAGAGCACAGGGAGGTTAATTTATGTACACATATGTTTACAGCGGTATGATGCAGGGCATGTATGCCCGGATGCTCAGAGTTGAGGTTGATGCTTCCTTTGGTCTGCCGAGCTTCGATATGGTGGGCAATATGGCTTTTGAGGTCAAGGAAGCCAGGGAGCGCGTTCGTGTGGCGGTCAAAAATATCGGGAGGCAGCTGCCCAATCTGCGCATCACAGTTAATGTCAGTCCGGCGCATTTGAAAAAAGCGGGGACGGGACTTGATTTGCCGATTGCCGTCGGTGCGCTTTATGCGTCCGGGGAAATCAAGGCACAAGGACTTGAGGAAACCCTCTTTTTAGGGGAGCTTGGCTTAAACGGGGAGCTGCGGGGCGTCCAGGGCGTTCTTCCCATCGTCAATGAGGCCAAAAAGCAGGGCTTTGCCAGGGTGGTTCTGCCTTCAGCCAATGCCGGGGAGGGCGCCTTTGTGCAGGGTATCGAGGTCTACGGAATGGACAACCTGACGGATGTCCTTTCATTGCTTTCCGGGGAAAAGAGAGAGCCGTTTGTCCTGGACACAGCGGCATATTTTCAGGAAAAAGCGGCGGAGAATCAGGCTGATTTCTCGGAGGTGCAGGGGCAGTATCAGGCGCGCAGGGCTGCTCAGATCGCGGCCGCCGGCTTTCACCACTTTCTCCTGATCGGGCCGCCGGGCGCGGGGAAGACGATGATTGCCAGGCGTCTGCCCTCTATTCTGCCGCCTCTTTCCGCTGAGGAAAGTATGGAAATTTCCAGTATTTACAGTGTGGCCGGGAAGTTGGACGAGAGCACGCCCTTTATCACCACACGTCCCTTTTTAAACCCACACCATACCATGTCCGTGCAGGCCATGGCGGGAGGCGGCCGCATCCCGAGACCGGGTGTGATTTCGCTCGCGCACCGGGCTGTCCTTTTTTTAGACGAGCTGCCGGAATTCCGCAGGGATGTTCTGGAGGTGCTGCGCCAGCCGATGGAGGAAAAGCGGGTGCAGATTGCCAGAAGCGAGGCGATTTATTCCTTCCCGGCGGATTTCATGCTGGTGGCAGCGATGAATCCCTGCCCCTGCGGCTATTACCCGGATCGCAACCGCTGTAAATGTACAGATGCGGAGATTGAGCGTTATCGGGGTAAGATTTCAGGCCCCATCCTCGACCGGATTGACTTATGCTGCCAGGTATCCGCGGTGCGCATTGAGGAACTGAGGGAGGCAAAGCCTTCGGAGAGCAGCGCCGTGATGCGTGGCCGTGTCCTCAGGGCCAGAGAAAGACAGCAGGCGCGTTTTCAGGGAACGCAGATCTGCTTTAATTCCCAGATTCCGGCGAAGGATATCGCGCGTTACTGTGCCATGACAAAGGAGGCGGAGCAGTGTGCGGGACTTTTGTTTGAGCGTCTGCAGCTGTCGGCGAGGGCGTATCACAGGCTGTTAAAGGTGGCGCGGACAATTGCTGACTTAGAGGACAGCGAGCTGATACAGGAGGCGCATTTAAAGGAGGCGGCATGCTACCGGCTCAATCGGTAGTCAACATTAAGAAAATCTTAAATAGTATTCTGAAGGATTATGTTGTATACTTAATGCAGCAGAGGATGTTACAAATCGGATACATTTTTATGCTAAAATCTGTTTACCTGGAGGTCTTCATGAAAAAGAAAACCATGAGGGTTATCTTACCGGCTTTACTGGCCGTTCTTATGTTGTGTTTTACCGGCTGTTCCTCGCAGAGCACGGGCAGCACTGTTACGCAGAGTGCTGAGGAGGATTCTCTCACCTGGGTCTATGTTCTGGAGGATCTGGACTGGGGTTTTGAGGAGGATGAAAATGGGAACGGTTATTACTCCACCCAGGGCTGCTTTGGCCACCAGCTTCTCAGAACCTACACTGTGTATGAAGAGTCCGGAGAGCATGTGGAGCTTTTGGTGATGGATCTGGATACCGGCTCGGTAAAAACGATAGAATGCGAGACGGGTGAGGATTCTTACATTTATAATGCTGCGATTATCCCGGAGGGAGATTCGACAGAATTTGTCCTTTTAGAGTCTTATTATGATGAGGAGACGCATTATTCCGTGCGCATTCTGGACGAAAACGGTCAGACGCGGGACGTCTTTTCTCTGGACGATCTGATGTCCAGACTGGAGGAGCAGAACGGTTACGCCTATGTCAGTGATCTGATTGTCGGCACGGACGGATACATCTATCTGGGATGTGATTCCGCTGTGTTTGTGACAGACATGGAGGGAAATCAGATCGCCGAAATCGCGGTCCCCAACTGGCTGAATTCCATGGGCCTGTCCGAGGACGGACGGGTGATCGCTACCTATTATGACAATGGTTATCAGCTGGCTTATGTCAATCCTGACACAAAGGCGTTTGAAACGATCGATTTCGGTGTAACGAATTTTTCTTCCAATACGGTCAGCGTACTTGCGGATGGCAGCGTGGTTTACGGCGACAGCTCAGGCCTGTATATGTATCGGTATGATGCTTCGTCTGGCGAGACCGAGACCCTTTTCGACTGGATCAGTCTGGATATTGTGGGCTACAATGTCGACGCGGTGTATTACATAGACGAGGACAATCTGCTGGTGGAGATTTATGATTATACATCCAATTTCTACAGCGAAAACATGTCGCTTGTGACCCGCAAAGAGAGCAGTGAGGTGTCAGAGAAGACGACACTTACCCTGGCACTTTTTTCCAGCGACAGCTATACACAGGAATATGTTGTGGCCTTTAATAAGGCAAATGACCAGTATCGCATTGAAATTAAGACCTATCTGGATTATACTTTAATTACAGACTATAATGATTACCAGACCTATTATGATGACGCTGTGACCCGGATGCAGAATGACCTGGTGAGCGGAGACGGCGCGGATATCATCATGACAGGCTACGGTGTGAATACGAATACCCTGATCAGCAGCGGACTTTTAGAGGATCTGGTGCCGTATCTGGACGAGAGAGGATATACCCGTGATCAGTTTGTGACGCAGGTTTACGATGCTTATCTGCGGGATGGGAAACTGTACGAGCTGCCAAGTGAGTTCGAGCTTCAGACAGTGTACGCCCTGTCAGAGCTGGTTGGAGATTCGTCTGGCTGGACGCTTGAAGAAGCCGCGGAAGTGATTGCCAATCTTCCGGAGGGCATGGAGTGGTTCATGGGAGAAACGTGTGATCAGATGCTGAACACGCTTCTGACCTATGGATATACCGGCTTTATCAACGAAGAGGACCATACCTGCAGCTTTGACAGCGAGGAATTCAAGGCGCTGTTAGAACTGGCGGCCGCTTTCCCGGAGGAATCCAATGAGACCTGGGAGGAGAGTGAGCCGACCAAAATCCAGAATGGGACGCTGGCCGCGGAGGAGGTCTACATTTACGATCTGGATGAGCTTCAGCTGTACAGAGCGCATTTTGAGGGGAAGAAGTACACAGCTATCGGCTATCCGGGCGTTGGCGGCAACGGCACGATCATCAGCGGGACCGGTTCCACTTACGCGATCTGCAGCAAATCGGAGTATAAGGACGCCGCGGCGGACTTTATCGTGTCGACGCTGACGGAGGATACGACTTGGGGTGGATACGCTTTTTCCATTCTGCAAAGTGAGCTGGATGCTTATTTTGAGGAGGAGACGACGGTCGAATATGAGCTGGATGAGAACGGCGACCCGTACCTGGATGAGGACGGGAATCCGATCGTGATTGGCGGCAGCAGCGGCATCGGCTATCAGGACGGCTGGGAATACTGGTATGAGCCGTGCACTGAGGAGGACGTGGAGGAATTCTACGAGCTTTTGAACGGCGCTGTGACGGTGGCAAACAGCGGCAATTCGGAGATTCTCGCCATCATTGAGGAGGAAGCGGGCAGCTTCTTTTCAGGGCAGAAGAGCGTGGATGACGTGGCGGAGATTATTCAGAACCGTGTGAGCTTATATCTGAGTGAGAACAGTTAAGCATTTGCAGAGCAGGACAGGATAAAACTGTCAGAGGAATTCTGTGCGGTTACGATGAGAGATTTATGCTTCATCCTGTGGACTGCTTGGGGTATGTCGGACAGGATTGAGAGACGTAAAGGAGGCACCCGGATGGGTTTCATACATAAAAAGAATACAACCGTGAAACCCAATGGAAAAGCGGGCAGGCAGAGACGCAAGATCAAGCATATCTCCGGCGCTTTCCTTGCACCGAGCTTTCTCGGGGTGCTTGCCTTTTTCTTCGCCCCCTTTATCGTTGTAATCGTCTACTCTGTGGTGGACAACCCGGTCAGCATGAACTTTGTCGGGTTGGATAATTTCGTGAAGCTGATCAATAATACCGCTTTTAAACAGGCTGTGCGCAACACCCTGCGGTTTTCGGCAATCGCGGTGCCGTTAGCGGTGGTGTTGTCCCTTTTGCTGGCCCTGGTGCTGCAGTGGAAAATTCCGCTGCGCAGCCAGTTCCGTACTTTCTTTTTATGCCCCATGATGGTGCCCGTGGCCAGCGTCGTCTTAGTCTGGCAGGTGCTCTTTGATTACAACGGCGCGGTCAACCAGTGGCTGTCCTTTATCGGGGTGGAGAATAAAATTGACTGGCTGAAATCCTCCTACGGAACCATCGTCATTGTCATTTTATTCTTATGGAAAAACCTGGGCTACAACATGATCCTTTTCATGGCCGCCCTGTCCAATATCCCGCAGGAGCTGGTGGAGGTAGCCGTGCTGGAAAAGGCGAATCAGTTTCAGATTTTCTGGCATGTGAAGCTCAGATATATGACATCGACAGTCCTGTTTGTGACGATCATGTCTCTGATCAATTCGTTTAAGGTGTTCCGGGAAGTCTACCTTTTGACCGGCGACAACCCCACGGACTGGATTTACATGCTGCAGCATTATATGAACAATATGTTCCGCAAGCTGAATTACCAGAATCTGTCCGCGGCGGCTATCCTGATGAGCCTCTTCATGATTGTGGTGATCGGGATTCTGTTCCTCATTGAAAATTATTTCGGAAAGGACGTGGAGGGCTGATGCGCAATCGAAAATCAAAACGACGCACCTTCAAAAAAGGGATGCATTTCATTCAGCTGTCCATCGCCTTTATTTTCGCGGCCTGTTTCGCGATCCTGTTTTTAACGCCCATCGTGCTGACCATTACCAACTCGTTTATGTCGAGCACGGAGATTTCGGCGAATTACGGCGTGATTTTCTCCACAACGGAATCCGGTGGCAAGGTTTTTATTTCAGAGCAGGTGAATCTGAAATTTATCCCGGACATGGTGTCCTTTGAGCAGTATGCCACTGTTTTACTGAAAAGCCCGGACTACCTTTTGAAATTCTGGAATTCCGTGATTTTAGTGGTGCCGATTGTGGTGTTTCAGATTGTGGTGGCGGCCCTGGCGGCCTACGGCTTTTACCGCTATGACGGGAGGCTGCGGCAGATTATTTTCTTTTCTTATATTATATTGATGCTGATGCCTTATCAGGTAACGCTCGTGCCCAACTATCTGGTCAGTGACTGGCTGAACATCCTGGATACGCGCTGGGCCATCTGGCTGCCGGGCATTTTCTCCCCGTTCTCGGTCTATCTGCTGACCAAGTACATGAAGCGCATTCCGGTCGGCATTATCGAGGCGGCCAAAATTGACGGCGCCGGGGAGTTCCAGATTTTTATCCAGGTCGCCCTGCCCTTATGTAAGAGCGCGGTCTGTTCGGTGGCAATCCTCGTCTTTATTGACTATTGGAACATGGTGGAGCAGCCCATTATTCTGTTATCGGATTCCACGCTCCAGCCGCTGAGCGTATACCTAAGCAAAATCAACAGCGAGGAGCTCGGCCTGGCCTTCGCCGTCGCTACGATCTATATGATCCCCTGCCTGTTCGTGTTTTTGTACGGGGAGGACTATTTAGTAGAAGGCATTACATATCAGGGCGGGATTAAAGGTTAGAATATAGAACCATTACAGCTAATGCACAAACCATAAGGGAGGCAAATCGGAATGAACGAAATCGGAACCACCAAAAGGAGAGACTGGATCAAAAACGCGGTCATCGTATTTCTGATCATCATGCTCCTCCTTACCTTCTTTTCCAACACCATCATGAACTATTCCCTGCCGGAGGTGTCCGCTGAGTATACCACCAGCAGCACCATCACGACCAAAATCCGGGGTACCGGCACCGTGGAGGCCAGCGATACCTGGGAGGTCTACACGGAAGCGGGAGAGACTTTAAAGGTCATTGATGTGTCAGTCAAGGAAGGCGATGAGGTGGAGGAGGGCGACGTCCTCTTCACATTGGAGGTGCCCGAAGCGGAGGAAAAAGACACCTCTGAGTTAAAAGCGGCGCAGAAGGAGCTCGAGGCACTCCAGGAAGAATATGAGACGCTGCTGCTCTCCGCTGATATGTCGACGGAGACCTCCTATAACCTGCAGACCGGCACCACTACAGGCTTTGCCGGTTTTCAGGAGCAGATCAATGAGCTGAGAAGCAAAAATGAAACCCTGCAGGAAACGATAGATATCTACGAGAGTGAGATCAAGTGGCTGAAGGATCTGCAGCGTGAGGCGCAAAACGACGGGGACGGGACGGAGTATGACAGATTAACCAATGTGATCGCCATCAACGAGGATTATGTCAGTCAGCTGGAAGCCGAGATAACCGAGAATACGGAGAAAATCAATGACCTGATCTCGGATTATACCACAGAGGAAAAGTTCTTAAGTCTTCTGCAGGATATTGAGGATCAGAAGGATCTGATTGCGGATCTGAAGAAAGAGCTTGCAGAAGAGGAGGACACTATCGATCCGGAAATCAAGGCGCCCGTGTCCGGTACTGTCAAGTCCGTGAATGTCAGGGCGGGACGGACAGTCTCTGATGACGAGGTGACAGTGGAGATCTACCCGGCGGGCGAGGATTACACCATGACCATCACGGTCACCACGGAGCAGGCCAATTCTTTAAGCATCGGCGATGTGGCGGAGCTGCAGAATTCCTGGTACTATAATGATATCTCGGTTGTGCTGTCCAAAATCACGACGGATGCCTCCAGCCGTGGGCAGAATAAGGTTCTGACCTTTACGGTAACCGGGGATGTGGTGGACGGCCAGAGCCTGAGCATTTCCATCGGCCAGAAATCCGCCACCTATTCCTATACGGTGCCGAACAGCGCCATCCGGGAGGATTCTAACGGCAAGTTTGTGCTGATTGTGTCACGGAAGTCTTCCCCGTTGGGGAACCGGTATTACGCGGAGCGTTTAAGCGTGGAGGTGCTGGCGAGCGATGACAGCCGCACCGCGGTCAGCGGCGCCTTTACCGGCGGAGAATTTGTGATCACCACATCCACCGCGCCGGTGGAAGCCGGACAGTTAATCAGGCTGGCAGACTAGGACGGAGGCTATGAGAGGATTTCGGGGGAATATTTCACTGAAAAAAATCATATGGACGACGCTTTGCGTCATCTGTCTGATCATAGTGGGAATCCTGCAGATCATATCCGGGAAAATCAAAGAAGGACTTACCCATGAGCAGGTCGCCACGACCTGGGATTCCGATGGAGGATACGCGCACATCAGCGTTTATCTGTCCGAGAGCGAGAAGCTGTCGATGCTTTCTGACCTGGAAACCCAGGAATACATGGTGCTGGAGCTGTATTACAACCTGCTTTCCAAGCTGGAGGAGGCGTCCATCACGGTCAGCGAGGAGGCGTCCGAATCGGCCAGGCTTGTGGTGTACAGTTATTCCTCGCAGGGGAGCATTTCCATGGAATCGGACAGGACAACCGTTACGCTCAACGCATATGGTGTAGGTGGGGATTTCTTCATTTTCCACCCCCTGAAGCTGAAATATGGCAGCTATTTCAGCGGTGACGATGTGATGCAGGACGTGGTGATTATCGATGAGGAAGCGGCCTGGCAGCTCTTCGGCAGCAGCGATGTGGTCGGAAAATATATTTACATCCAGGATATACCGCATAAGATTGTAGGAGTCTATGAGCGGGACAGCGGCTATATGAATGACGCCGCCGGCAATGGGGAGAGCACCGTTTATGTCTCCAAAGAGAGTCTTTATCTCTATGGAACGGACAACGGTCTGCAGACGATTGAACTTCTGCTGCCCAATCCGGTCAGCAGTTATGCCCTGGATCTGGTGACGGATGAGTTGAGCGGCCGGGATGTGTCCATCGTGGAGAACTCAAACCGCTACGATCTGGAGAATCTGGTGGAAATCTTAAAGGCATTCGGCACCCGCAGCATGGGGCTTTCCGGCGTCATTTTCCCCTACTGGGAAAATATCGCCAGAGGCTATGAAGATATTCTGGCGGGGGTTCTGTTCGCGCAGGTGCTGATTCTTTCCTTTGTACTGATTGTGGAGGTGATTGCTCTGTGGCGGGCATGGCTCCACAGAAAGTGGCGCACGCGGGACGTTTTCGAAAGGATCGGAGATTTCGTGTATGAGGGCAGCGCAAGACGGCGGAAAAAGAAAAATGATAAGCTCGGAATCGAGGAAAATCAATTTGTCCTGCTGACCTTTGACGGGGATGAATATGAGGAGTCCGGAGAGCAGAGCACTCTGTTTTACGATGAGGAAGCAGACGGAGAAGGGGACGACACGGTACACGATGAGGAAGCAAATGAAGAAGAGAACGACACGGTATACGATGGAAAAGTAAATGAAGAAGGAGACGATATTGTCTGTTAAAAGGAGGGGAATCATGAAAAAGAAAATGAAAAGGTGGCTTGCCGCCGGTCGGTGCGCGGCGATGATGCTGACTTGCGCCGGCTGCGGGAGTGGCACCAACAGCGGCAGTTCAGACGACAGTACGTCGACTGTTTCCAGGGACTATGTATTCCGCGAGAGCGAATTCGGCGAAATGAATGAATATCTGGGGGACGATGGGTATATTTACGCGATTGAGTATTACAATGACACCTTCTATCTGGTGACGGAGTTAAGCGATTCCAACGGCTACAGCTATCACTTCACCACCTGGGATCAGGAGGGAACTCTGCTGACGGATCTGACGATTTATGAGTATATCTATGAGACAGAGGATTCTGATTCGGGAGTGGAGCCGCTTTCTGAGGAGGAAACTGTCAGCAGTACAATAACAACTGTGGAAGCCCGGGATGGGGATGTCACAGAGGAAGAGACTGCAGAAACGACTGAGACGGGTGAGGATACGGAAACCGAAGAAGGGACTGATGAAACCGGTTCCTCTTCCCAGCAGGAAACGGAAGGACTGTACGAGGACACCTATCTTTACAATTACTGGATTTCTCCGGACGGCGTTCTCTATTACCTGGGAGAGACCACGGTTTACAATGATGACTGGACTTATTATGAGGACAACAGTTTCCTGGTCGCTGTGACGGCGGACGGTACGGAGCTGTTCCGCATCAACACCGTAGACTGGGGTGAGGAATACGAGTATGTGTATTTCTATTCCATGGATTTCAATCACGAGGATCAGCTGATTTTATGGAACTGGTCGATTATCGTGACACTGGATATGGAGGGAAATCTCCTGTCCATGGTGGAAGCGGATTCCTCCCTGGATCTGTATCAGGCGGCCTTTTATTATGATGGCATGCCGGTCTTCCAGGTCTGGAACAGTGATTACACATCATCCTCCTATGTGACGGTGGATCTGACTACGGGAGAAGCCGGGGAGGAAGTGGAGGTCTTAGACACCCTGTCCAATTATAATATTTTCGACGGCGGAGCCAGCGGGTATGACCTGGTGGTGACCGATTCCGCCGCGGTTTACGGCTATAATTTCGGTGATGAGGATGTGACGCAGATTTTAAATTATATCGACAGCGACCTGCCCACCACGAGTCTCAATAATCTGATTTTCCTTTCAGAGGATACCGTGCTGGCTTCCTACTATGATATCACTGATTACGACCAGCATTTTTCTCTCTTGACGCATGTGGCGCCGGAGGATGTGGCGGAGAGGACGGTGCTGACGCTGGCCATGTACTACACGTCTTCGGATGTGCTGCGCAAAGTGATTGAATTTAATAAATCCAGCGATACCTACAAGATCAACGTTATTTATTATTCCAGCTACGCGACAGATGAGGATTATCTCGCCGGTGTGACGAAATTCAACAACGAAATTGTAGCGGGCAATATTCCGGATATCATTTATGACGCAGGTTACTTTGATATGGACTCTTATGCGTCGATGGGGATTCTGATGGATTTCTACGAGCTGATCGAGGCGGATGAGGAGTTGAATCTCGAGGATTACTGTGAGAATGTTTTCCGTGCCTATGAGTATGACGGCGGACTTTATCAGCTGGTCACCTCCTTCCGAATCAGTACATTTATGGGAAAAACCAGTATCTTCGGGGAGGATGAGAGCCTGACCTGGGAGCGCCTGAATGAAATCATGGAGGAGTATCCGGACGCAGCTGTGTTTGAGGATTATTATGACAGGTCGACGGTTCTTTCTCTGGCGATGTCCTACTGCTATGATGAATTTGTGGACGAGGAGGCCGGAACCTGTGATTTCACAAGCGATGAGTTCAAGAGCCTGCTCGAGTTTATCGCGCAGTTTCCGGATGACATCGATTATGACACGCTTTACAGCGACGACTACTGGGAAACCTATGACGAGCGTTATATTACAAATCAGAATCTGCTGTGCTCCATCAGCATTTCCAGCCTGCAGTATCTGAAATCCAATTACTATTCGACCTTTTTTGAGGACGCGACCCCGGTCGGCTTCCCCAATAACAGCGGAATTAACGGCGTGATTTACGCGGACTCTTCCTTTGCTATCTGCTCTACATCAGACAATGTGGAAGGAGCCTGGGAGTTTGTCAGAAGCTTCATTACCGAGGAAGCGCAGATGCCCGAGGAGGGTGGATATTATTACCGCATTCCGATTTTAAAGGCAGGAGTGGAAGAGCTTGTTGAGCGGATGAAGGAGCGGAGCTATTATCTGGATGATAACGGCGAGAAGGTTTATTATGATAACACCGCGTGGATTGACGGTGTGGAGGTCGTGATCGATCCGGCCACCGATGAGGAGGCACAGAAGTGGCTGGACTACATCTACAGCGTGGACACGAAGGCAGGCAGTGCATCTGATGAGGTGACAAACATTATCTTTGAGGAGGCGGACGCCTACTTCAACGGACAGAAGACCGTGGATGAGGTCTGCGAAATCATCCAGTCCAGGATGAGCATTGTCATCAGTGAGGGACAGTAAAACAGTGATGAAATACAGGTAAGAATGGATATCGCCCGGGCGGCCTTTGCGTCACCCGGGCGAATTTTTGCCGCAGCTTTTCCGCTTTGCAGTATCTTTTATTGAATTTGTACTCACTGCAGCGATATAGCTGTTGATAATATCTTCCAGATATCGATACTGGTCGGGTGAAAGTAACTGAAATTTATCAGTCAGATTAGAATAGTCCTCTCTGTTGACTTTCCCCATGAGAAGATAGTCGGTGCTGATTTCCAGCGCTGTGCAAATCCGAATGATATTTTCCGGACGCAGCGCTTTCTTACCCAGCTCAGCGGTCGAAACGGTCTGAGGCGTGATCTGGGCTTTCTCCGCCAGCTCCTCCTGCGTCATGCGGAGCTGTTTTCTGCGGTCGAAAATTCTTTTCCCCATCTGGTTTAATAAATCGTACATACAGACTCCTGTATCCTGATCATTTATCAGCTATAGCGCAAGTAATTGATTCTGTAGTGGGTTTTCATTGTCCATAGCGTTTATCATGGCTATGTCTACAGAATATAAAAAAATAATGAAAAATTTTTAACTGCATACGGAGAATTGGAAACCATATCAGATTAGGGATGCATCATGAAATCCCCTCCCTTGACAGTGAAAAGAGAGAATATTATAATTTTCAGATGAGATTTACGCATGATGCGGAGGGAGAAGGAAAAGGTGAACAGAGCAAAAGCTTTATTTCAGGAAATGACAACGATACGATATCACGAAACCTTTGACTGCTGTCACATTGGCGCTATGGCACCGCGCAATTATTATATACCGTTTGCACCTGGGGAGGGCGCGTTTGAAAACAGAGAGGCTTCTTCCCGCTTTCAGTTGCTGAGCGGTGTCTGGAATTTTCGATATCTTAAGAGCTATCAGGAGCTGGAGGAGCTCACGGAAAAAGAACTGTGGGCCGGGAAGGGCCAGATCAAAGTGCCGGGCTGCTGGCAGCTTTCGGGGTATGATAAGCCGCAGTATGTCAACAGCCGGTATGTGATTCCGTTTGATCCGCCGTTTGTCCCGGACGACACGCCGGCGGGTATTTACCGGAGGACTTTCTCTCTTTGTATGGAAGCGGACAGGGATTATCTCCTGACTCTGGAAGGTGTTGACAGCTGTTTTTACCTTTATGTCAATGGTTCTTTTGTTGGCTACAGCCAGGTCAGCCACAACATGAGCGAGTTTGACTTAACGCCTTACCTTCAGGACGGAGAGAACACGATTGTTATCGCCGTTTTAAAATGGTGCAGCGGCACCTATCTGGAGTGCCAGGACAAGTGGCGCCTTTCCGGGATTTTCCGGGATGTGTACCTGCTTATAAGGCCGAAAGAGAGGATCAGATTTTATCATATACATACGGATTTGAATGAGGATTTTACGAAGGCATGTGTCAGGGTGGAGCTTGACGGGACGCCGGGGCTGACAGGCGAAGTGTCCTTTGATCGAAAGGCATGGATCTGCGGAGTGCCCGGTATGGATGATATGTCATCAGAATACACGAATGGCACAGATAGAAACTGTGCAGGAGCGAACGGCGTCAATGCAAGGAAAGCGGATGAGAGCACTGCATGCACAGACAGAGTGTCTTTCAGATTAAACGAAGAGGGGCGCGGAGAGGTTACGTTCCTTTGCGAGGATCCGCTTCTCTGGAGCGCGGAGCAGCCGAATCTTTATGATATGCTGATCGGCACGCCGCAGGAAATCATTGGAGAAAAGGTCGGAATCCGGTCTGTCTGCGTGAAGCAAAACCGCTTTCTGCTCAACGGGAAAAATGTGCGTTTCAAAGGGGTGAACCGTCATGATTTCAGTGCCGAAAACGGAGCCGCGGTTACCAGGGAGGAGATGTGGAATGACCTCTGCCTGATGAAGAAGCTGAATATCAACGCGGTCAGGACGTCACATTATCCAAACGCGCCGGAGTTTCCCGCTATGTGCGACCGGATTGGAATTTACCTGCTGGAGGAGGCGGATATTGAGTCGCATGGAAGCTCCAGCGCGAGTCTTTGCTATTCTGATCCGGAGGGCATAAGGACCGGAAAACAGGGGATGGCGATGGTGGTGTCCATGCCGGAATTTAAAGAGCAGCTAAAAGACCGGGTGCGTGGCATGATTCTCAGGGATTTCAACCGCCCCAGCATTCTGATCTGGTCTCTGGGAAACGAGGCCGGATACAGCAGATATGTGAAAGAAGCAGGGGAGGAGGCCATGCGCCTGGACCCGGACAGACCGCTTCATTACGAAAGCGTTCGCTGGCAGTATGACAGGGCGGAGGTGGAGGATATCTTCCCGATGTGCTCCAAAATGTATCCGACCTTTGAGTGGATGGAGGACTATATCGGTTCGGAGGGGTTAAGACGCCCGCTGGTTCTGTGCGAGTATTCTCACGCCATGGGAAACGGCCCCGGCGATCTGGAGGATTACTGGAAGATCATATACAGCGATGACTGCTTTATGGGGGGCTTTGTCTGGGAATGGGCGGATCATGGTCTGTGTACGGGACATACAAAGGAGCATGGACCGACCTATGCATATGGAGGAGATTTCGGGGAGGATATCCACGACGGTAATTTCTGCATCGATGCCATGGTGGGGCCGAAGCGTGAGGTGAATCCCTCCTCGCTGGAGGTCAAATCTGTTTACCGCCCTGTCCGTGTCAGATGTATCAGCGCCGCGCAGGGAGTCTATGAGTTTTATAATACCATGGATTTTACAGAACTGTCCTCGGTTCTGCGCTGCACCTATACAGTGGAGGAATTTGGAAAGTCTGTTGCAAAGGGCGAGGTGGATATAACGCTTCTGCCCGGTCAAAAGCGCCTGGTCACTCTGCCGCAGTTAGCTGATGCGGAGGGAAAGAGTCTGTATGTGACCTTTGCATTTATCTACCGACAGGATAATGGCGTCCATAAAGAGGGAGACTGCGCGGGATTTGAGCAGATCTGCCTGAAAAAGACGGCTCTGTTCGGGGAAAGGTGTCAGTCTGTTATTTGGAATACGGAAACAAAGACCAGAAAGATATCTGAGCAGGCCAGCACACAGCCGGCTCAGAACCTGACGGTGACGGAGAGCGCAAAGCATGTCACCGTGGAGAGAGATGGCTTTACCTATGTGATTTCGCGCAGAAGCGGTCTCCCTGAGAGTATGACTGTCGTGGGAAAGAAGCTTTTAAATGCCCCTGTGACTTACGAGACCTTCCGCGCGCCCACGGACAATGATAAGAGACGCAGAGGGCGCTGGGAGATGCTGCATCTGGACAGACTGGTGCCGAAATGTTATGGTTCTGAGGTCGTGCCTGGCGAAGACGGCGGTATCCGTGTGGAGACAGACCTGGCTTTGGGGTATGCGGTTCTGCCGCAGATTTTCCACCTGAAAACGACGGTGACAATCTTAGCGGATGGAAGCTTAAAGATCGGCATCAGGGTGCATGTGACGGATATCCGCTGCGCGCTGCCGAGATTTGGTCTGCACTTCAGCCTGCCGGATGATTTTCAGAAGGCGGTTTATTACGGATACGGCCCCGGCGAAAGCTATATTGATAAGAGACAGGCCAGCCGCAAGTCTTTGTTTTATGCAGATACGGAGGATTTATTTACAGATTATATCGTCCCGCAGGAGAACGGCTCTCACTATGATTGTGAATATGTCGCTCTTTCTGATCATACAAGACAGCTTCATGTTACCGGCTCTCCCGCCTTCTCCTTCCAGGTGCTTCCGTACACGACACAGGAGCTTTATTTAAAAAGGCATAAGGAGGAACTGGTCAGATCCGGCAATACGGAACTGTATCTGGATTATCGCCAGAACGGGATCGGCTCCGAGAGCTGCAGCTCCGGCCCTATGAAGGCGGCGTATGAGTTCAGCGAGCGGGATTTTGAAGCGGAGTGGAGTATTGCTGTAACGGAGGAGAAAGTATGACGAGGACAGGACAGGTTCGCCTGGAGGGTACTGCCGGGAGTGATATCTTAAATTTATCATTTCAGGGAGAGCTGCCGCCCCGCCTTAAGGAGGTACTTCCTGAAATCGGCGGGATGCTGGGTTTTGAAACCGGAAGCGGCGGGCTTATTGCAGAAGGCTTTCGCACGCGCGGAGTCGCCGTACTGCACCGGGACGGAAAGATTTATCTGGGTTGGGAGAGGCCGGTTCATTTTTACAGGGCGCTGTCCTTTCTGCAGGATGCCTTACAGGAGAATGAATATGAGCGCCGTGAAACGCCGTGCTTTGAGACAGGCGTCATGTTTGACGTTTCCCGCAATGCTGTGATTCGTCCTGACGTCATGCGCAGACTTCTGCTTCGCATGGCGTTTATGGGAATGGACGCCGCCATGCTTTACACGGAGGATACCTACGAGGTGGAAGGGGAGCCTTACATCGGTTATATGCGGGGCAGGTATTCTACAAAGGAGCTGCGGGACATGGATGATTTCGCGTCCGTGCTGGGAATTGAGCTGATTCCCTGTATCCAGACGCTGGGGCATTTAAACCGGATATTGCACTGGCCGGCGATGAATCATTATGCGGATAACAGTGAGGTCATCCTGGCTGACGAGGAGGAAACCTACGCGCTTTTAGAGAAAATGATCCGCGCGGCCAGCGCACCGTTTCGCAGCAAACGCGTCCACATCGGGATGGATGAGGCTTATGGCGTCGGACTGGGTATGCATCTGGCAAAGCATGGCTATGAATCGGCGCAGACTATCCTGCGCAGACATCTTCTGCGTGTGAAGGAGATCACGGACCGCCTGGGCCTGGAGCCCATGATGTGGAGCGATATGTATTTTGATGACAGCGATTTCGGCGGCGGATATCATGATCCGTCAACGCCCACCGTCGAGGCGGTGGAGAGTGTGGTGCCGGGAGTGGGGCTGGTCTACTGGGATTATTATCATGAACAGGAAGAGGAATACGCGAGGGTTCTTGCCAAACACAGACTGCTGTCCGACAAAATCGTGTTCGCGGGCGGGCTCTGGACCTGGGCGGGTATGGTGATGGATTTTGAGAAGACGCTTAAGATCACGATACCGGCCTTATCTGCCTGTAAAAAAGCGTCCGTTCCCTTCGTGCTGGTGACTGCCAGGGGTGACAACGGGGCGGAGACGAGTCTTATGACCGCTCTGCCGGGCATCTGCCTGTACGCGGAGTTTGCCTATACCGGCGGATATGAGGCGGACTGGCTGTCCCATCGTTTTCAGGATTGTGCGGGTGCGGAGCTTGCGCCCTTTGCGGGGCTTTCACGTTTCAACAATATACCGGGTCTGAGTTCGCCGGCGAGAACTCCGGGCATTACGGCCAAAAGCCTGCTCTATGAGGACACCATGGTGCAGCTGTTTGCGAAGGATCTGCAGGGAGTGGCCCTTGTGGCTTATTATGAGGGGCTGGCGCAGGAATATGAGGTCTATGCCAGGCAGGGAGGGCCGTATGTTCTGGTGATGGACTTTTACGCGAAGCTGGCGCGGGTTCTTAAGGGAAAATGCGAGTGGCATGAAAATATTGCGGCAGCTGTGAGGTCCGGGAATCAGCGGGAGGCGCTTGCACTTGCCGAAGGGCTGCTTCAGACAGCGGAGGAGACGGAAGCGCTGCACCTCTCCTGGAGAGCGTTATGGATGGCGGTCAATAAACCGTACGGCTTTGAGGTGATCGACGGGCGACTCGGGTGGATACAGGCCCGCATGAAGACTGCCGCAGACCGCGTAAAAGACTGGACGCTGGGCAGGGATGATTTAGAGGAGCTGTTGGAAGAGCCGCTGCCTTACAGGAAGCGTGCGGACGGCAGCTTCGCGGGCAGTAATGTCTTTGCGGATATCGTTTCCGCCTGTAAAATATGATGTGACAGGCGGGAGCATATAGTATCATGAATGCACACCTGAAGGGCGTACCTTGCGTAAGCGAGTCAGCGCGGTTTTTGCGCTCGATGAGCGACGAACGTGATAATAACCGGAGTCTTTGAAATATAAAGGAGCATGGGGTGAAGGCGGAAGAGACTGCAAAGTTAAAGCAAATTGCACAGCGGTTTGAGACCGGCGGCAAGGCTGAGTTTGTCAGACCCTGCGGAAACGGCCATATTCATACGACCTATCTTGTGACTTTTTCGTCAGGAGAGCAGTATATTCTGCAGAGCATCAATACATCTGTATTCAAAGACGTGGACGGTCTGATGGACAATATCGTAAAGGTCACGTCTTTTCTGCGCAGGCGCCTGGAGGAGCAGGACAACGATGTGAACCGCGGCACCCTGACCGTGATCCGGGCGGTGGATGGACGGCCGTATCTGACGGACGAAAACGGGCAGGCCTGGAGACTCTATACGAATGTGAATCATGTGGTAACGTATGAGCAGACGGACAGCCCTGAAGTGATGTATCAGGCAGGTCTGGCAATCGGACGCTTTCAGGCGCTTTTAGTGGATTTTCCGGTCGGAGAGCTGCAAGAGACCATTCCGGACTTTCACAATACGCCCAGGCGGTATCAGGACTTCGAAAAGGCGGTTTCACAGGATGTAAGAGGGCGGGCGATGTCTGTGACAAAGGAGATTGCCTTTGTGCGGGCGCGCAGAGAAGAGATGTCTGTGTTTATGGATCTGCGTAGGTAGGGGAGGCTGCCGCTTCGCGTGACGCACAATGATCCCAAGCTTGCCAATATTCTCTTCGATGGGACGACACACGAGGCGGTCTGTCTCTGCGATCTGGATACTGTGATGCCGGGATTTGCACCCTTTGATTTCGGGGACGCCATCCGCTCGGGAGCCTCTACGGCATCCGAGGATGAGACGGACTGCGAAAAGGTTACATTTTCCTTACCGTTGTACCAGGCCTGCCTGAAGGGTTTCCTGCAAGGCGCCAAAGGAAGGCTGACGGAGGAGGAAATATCACTTCTTCCCATGGGCGCGAAGCTGATGACCTTAGAGTGCGGTATGCGTTTTCTTGCGGATTATCTGGAAGGGGACATTTATTTTAAAACGGAGCGGGAGGGGCAGAATCTCGACCGCTGCCGGACACAGTTTAAGCTGGTGAGCGATATGGAGAGAAAGTGGGAGAAGATGACGCCGCAGGCGTGAGCGGAGGGAGTGCGGAAGAATGGGTGAAATGATGCGGTTTGGCAGTGGAAAAATGAATGTGGTACTGAATTGCGAGACGCTGCTGTATACAGTCGAAGCTTCGGGGCATGTCTGGCGTCAGGATGAGGCGTTTAGTCCCTGTTTTTGCTTAAAGGACGGCAGCAGGCTTTTATTTCAAAGTGCCGATGTGATCCGGCACGAGGGATATAAGAGCGGCGTCGGGGAAGGGATTCTTTCCCATTATGAGTGGAATGATTTATCCGGTCAGGATACCGGAAGCGAAGTAACTGTGGAGGCCAAAGAGCCGGGGGAGAGTCCTGAGAAACCGGTATTTTCCTTTGAGACGCTTGTCTGGATCGAGACCGCTGCGCAGGCGCTTCACTTTGAACTGATACCGGGACAGGGGGAGCTTCCTTTTTTAAAAATCCTCTGGCCGGGATACTTTTCCTTTGAAAAAAAGAGCGAGGCTGCCTATACGGTCATGCCTGTCCTGCAGGGACTTCTGATCCCGAACACATGGGAAAATGAGGTCAGCAAGCTGCCGTTCGATGGACAGTTCTGTTCCTCCGGGGCTTATATGCCCTGGTTTGGCCAGGTGGAGGAGAAACACGGCTATATCGTGATCTGCGAGACGCCCTGGGACGCTGGATATTATATTGACCACAAGGCGGGCGGCCCTTATACGCATGTGGGGGCGTATTTTCTGCCGAGCCTGGGAGAGTTTTCTTATCGCCGCAGCCTGCGTTATGTTTTCCTGGAAAACTGTGATTATAATGATTTATGTAAAGTATACCGCGCGTATGCGATCGAGACAGGTCTTCTGACAACCCTGAAAGAAAAAGCGGCCCGCAATCCTTTGGTGGATGATCTGATCGGAGCGGCTGTTGTACATAAGGGAATCAAAAAGCATGTTTCGCCCGATTCTAAATTTTATGACAGGGAGCAGCCGGAGAAAAATGACGTTGTGGTTCCCTTCCACGCCCGCACCGCGGAAATTCTGCGTTATCATAAAAAGGGCGTGAAAAAGCTTTACCTGCACCTGGACGGCTGGGGCGCGTCAGGCTATGACAATCAGCACCCGGATTACCTGCCGGCCTGTCCCGAGGCCGGAGGTTGGGAAGGCTTTCAGGAGCTGTCGGATACGCTTCAGGACTGTGGTTAC
>JAJPXG010000029.1:31785-38253 GCA_021205565.1 Lachnospiraceae bacterium
GTGGTTACCTCTTTGGGCTGCATGACCAGTACCGGGATTATTATATGGACGCAGCTACTTATGACCGGGAGTTTGCCCTCCATGCGGCGGATGGATCGGTTTTTGAGATGGCGGTCTGGGCGGGCGGCAGGCAGAATTATCTCTGTGCCACGCAGGCACCCTATTATGTGAAGCGCAATTTTGAGGAGGTGCTGAAGCACGGAATCCGTCTGCAGGCTTCCTATCTGGATGTGTTTACCTGCAATGAGCCGGACGAGTGCGCGCATCCGCGCCATAAGATGACCAGGAAGGAGTGCCTGGAATACCGCGGCGCCTGTTTTTCTTACCTGTGGTCGAAGGGAATCTTACCCAGCAGCGAGGAGTGCAGTGACTGGGCCATGCGAAATCTGGTGTTCTGTCATTATGGTCCCTATGATTTCATGCTGCAGAAACCGGGCGCATCAAGGCGCGGTATACCGGTGCCGCTTTTTAACCTGGTGTATCACGACTGCATGATCCTGCCCTGGTTCATGGACAGGCAGGCGGACGGGGAGGACTATATGCTCTATGCCCTTTTAAACGGCGGCGCGCCCTACCTGGACCGCGACGGCGCTTATCCGGATACAGACGGAGCGTTTGACAGCGAGGCGGAGCAAAAGCTTGAGGAAGAAATCGCCCGGTGTGCGGTTGTGAGCAGTCTGCAGGAGCGGGTGGCCAAGTGTGAGATGGTGCGGCACGAATTCCTGGATGGGGATCATGACAGACAGCGGACTGTGTTTTCGGACGGGACGACGGTGACGGTTGATTTAAAGACCGGGGGATATGAAATCAAAGAGGCTTAAACAAAAAGCTGCCGCGGGGTGATCAGATGGTTCACCTGCGGCAGTTGTTTTGTTTATAAGAATTTCAGGAAATGAATGTCGTAACAGGATTCAAAAAAGTTCATCTGGGATATCATCTACGACAGGACTGTTAAATACGACAAAAGGGTCGACGTCAATACAGCGGTATTCGTCCCGGGTTCCCTCCAGATCCCAGGCAACGGTGTATCCGATTACTGTCAGTTTGTTACAGAAAATCTCCGGATCTTTTAACGGTTCATAGACGCCGCCACTTTCAATGAGAGGCTTCATGTCCAGCGCCCGCATGGCGCCGTCGTTCATATAGGCATATACAATGTAATCTTTTCCAGCCACGGCCTGATATACTTCCGGATAAAAATGTGTGAAATCCAGTTTCTTCTCTGCCATATGCGCCCCTCTCTCCTAAATTAACGGGTTGATTCTCATCAGCGGTTTGTTATCCTTTGCAAGTTCCCAGTTCTGCATCAGCTCATCTTTATGTATTTCGGCCCATGCAAGGACAAATTTCAATTGTCTTTTGGGTAAATGACCTTCCAGAATTGCACCGTCTTCGATCAGAATAACAGCTTTATAATTACTGTATTCTGCATGAAAATGCGGCGGATTGTGATCATTCCAGTACATGGTAACTCTGATTCCGTAGAACAGGCTGATTTCCGGCATAAGAACCTCCTTTCTTCTCTCCATGGTGATTATAACAGGGATTGGAAGTGAAAACAACAAAAAAAATATGCGGTTGTGAAGATAAAAAAATCATGGTACAATGAACGTCAACGAACAGTATTAAAACTTAAGTGTCCATTGTTATGGGTATAGTATACTTGATGCACTGAACGAATATATTCGGAGGAAACAGAAAATGACCTGCGGCAGATTATTACGCTACGAAATCAAAAACCAGACAATACACTTGCATTTCGAACATCTGAAGGCACGCATCGAAATCATCACCCCGAAAATCGTGAATGTCTTCGCGGGTTTTATGAACGAGGAACACCGCTCGAAGGCCATCGAGGGAGAGAAGGCTGTTCCCTGTGAGGTTCATGTGGAGGAGCGCCCGGACGGCCTGTGGATTCTGACGGACGCGCTGTGTGTGCGTGTGAGTGATGATTTCAAAGTGGATTTCCTGGACGAAAATGAGGTGCCTGTCTGCACGGACTATCGCGGCAGCCGCATGCCCTTAAAGCGTGTCAGTGAGGAGTATTTAAAGCTCCTGGCTGAGGAAGGCCACAGGGCCGGAGAGGCGGACAAAGAAGGCGGCCACCTGATTGAGGTGGTGAAAACCATGACCGGCTCTGAGCATTTTTATGGCCTGGGGGATAAGACCGGGTATCTGGACAAGCGGCATTACGACTATGAAATGTGGAATACGGACAATCCGGACCCGCAGGTGGATACCTTCAAGGCGCTGTATAAGAGCATTCCTTTCTTTATCACGCTGACGGACAGCCATGTGTACGGCCTGTTTTTCAACAATCCTTATAAGAGCTATTTTAATATGGGGCAGGAGTCGGACGATTATTTCTGGTTCGGCGCGGATCAGGGCAATCTGGATTATTATTATATTGCGGGCGCGAATATGCCTCAGGTGCTGAGCGGCTATATGTATCTGACCGGAACCGCTCCGCTGCCGAATAAATGGACGCTCGGCTATCACCAGAGCCGCTGGGGCTATGTTGTGCAGGAGGATGTGCAGGCGATCGCGGACGGAATGCGCGAACATGACATTCCCTGCGATTCCATTCATCTGGATATTGACTACATGCGCGGTTACCGGGATTTCACCTGGGATCTGACACGCTATCACAATGACCCTGAGGACTTTTTACAGAAGCTCTCTGACCGGGGCTTTCATATGGTCTGCATCAACGACGCCGGCGTCAAAAAGGAAGAGGGGTACGAGGTCTACGACGAGGGCGTGGAGAACGGATATTTTGCGAAAACGCCGGAGGGCGACGTTTATATTAACGCAGTCTGGCCCGGAGAGGCGGCCTTCCCGGATTTTGGAAATCCGGATACCAGGGACTGGTGGGCGGATAAAATGGATTTCTTTGTAAAAAAAGGCATCCGCGGTGTCTGGAATGACATGAATGAGCCTGCCAGCTTCAAGGGGCCTCTGCCGGACGATGTGGTATTCACGGACGAGGACAGGCCGACTGATCATGCCGCGATACACAATGTCTATGGTCACCTGATGTCCAAAGCAACCTATGAGGGCTTAAAAAAGCACGACGGCCGCCGGCCTTTTGTTATTACGAGAGCCTGTTACGCGGGCAGCCAGAAATATGCCATGGTCTGGACCGGGGACAACACCAGCATGTGGGGGCATCTGCAGATGGCAATTCCGCAGCTGTGTAACTTAGGACTGTCCGGCATGCCCTTCGCAGGGACGGATATCGGCGGTTTCTGTGCCGATACGACGCCGGAGCTTTTAGCACGCTGGATCGAGCTGGGGGCTCTCTCGCCTTTCTGCCGCAATCACTCCGCAATGGGGAGCCGCCGCCAGGAGCCGTGGGTGTTTGGAGAGGAAGTGCTCGCCATTTACCGCAAATATGTGAAGCTGCGTTATCGCCTGATTCCGTATTTCTATGATCTGTTTTTCGAGGAAGAAAAGACCGGTGCGCCGATCATGCGGCCGCTGGTGTATGAGTATGAGAAGGATATGGTTGCCCGGACCTGCAATGATGAATTCCTGATTGGCTCACGGATTCTTGCGGCGCCGGTGGTGCAGCAGGGCGCGAACCATCGTATGGTCTACTTGCCTGAGGGTGAGTGGTACGACTACTGGACCCGCGAAAAAATCACGGGGCCGGTTTGGTTTGTCCGCGAGGCGCCGCTCGATGTCTGTCCGCTGTACGTGAAGGCAGGAACCGTGCTGCCATGCATGCCGGAGAAGTCCTATGTGGGAGAAAAACCGAACGATACGTTGATTCTGGATGTTTTCCCGGGCGAGGGTGAGTATGACCATTATCTGGATAACGGGGAGGATTTTGCCTATCGGGACGGCAGGTACCACCAGTATCATTTCACCGTGAAGCCGGACGGAACGGTGGAAACGCAGATTGTGCATGCGGGGTATGAGAAGCCGTATGAGAGAATTTTATAGCGCCGCCTCCAGCAGCCTCTTTGTATACTCGTGCTGCGGATGCTGGTATACTTCCGCCACATCGCCCATCTCCACCAGTTCCCCGTTATATAAAACCGCGACCCTGGAACAGATGTGCCGCACCAGATTTAAGTCGTGTGAAATAAAAACGATGGTCAGGTGCCGTTTGCGGTGCAGCTCCAGCAGCAGATCCAGAATCTGCGACTGAATCGTGACATCCAGCGCGGAGACCGGTTCGTCGGCCACCAGGATTTTCGGATCGCGTAAAAGCGCAGTTCCGATGCTGACGCGCTGGCGCTGCCCGCCGGAGAGTTCCCTGGGGTAACGGTCATAATAAGACGCGTTCAGACCGACGTCTGTAAGCATCTCCTCCACGCGGCGGCGCTGTTCTTTTTTATCCATAACGCCCAGCACCCGCAGGGGCTCTGTCATAATCCAGCCGATTTTATGCGCCGGATTTAAGGAACTGAAGGGATCCTGGAAGACCATCTGAGGACGGTAGGGGGAAGCCAGGAATCGCCTGGCGGCGCTTTTATCTGCGAGGGAGACAGCACCCTGATTTATGCCGCGTGGCGTTCCGATCGCTTTACCATCCTGTGAAAAGCGGATCTCTCCGTCATAATCCGGATTTAATCCCACAATTGCCTTCGCCAGCGTGGATTTGCCGCAGCCGCTTTCCCCGACGATGCCGAACATTTCTCCCTCCCGCACAGTGAGGGACACATCCTTTATGACCTGACGTCTTTCTTTTTTTCCGAAATGAGAACCCTGATTTTCCTGATAATATACGTTCACATGCCGCAGGGAAAGTGCCGTGTGGTCTTCAGGCTGTCCGGCGGCATTTTCCGGAAAGGAAGCTACCAGCGTTCGGGTATATTCGTGCTCCGGGTGCTCTAAAACGCGGCGCACCTCGCCCCGTTCCACGATTTTACCTTCATACATGACCAGGACATTGTCGCAGAGCTTTTTGATGACGTTCAGATCATGGGAAATAAACAGGATCGCCACATTTTTTCTGCGGTGCAGATCGAGCAGCAGGTCCAGAATCTGCTGCTGCACTAAGACGTCCAGGGCGGTCGTCGGTTCGTCCGCGATCAGAAGCTTTGGCTCACAGATCATGGCCTGCGCGATCATGACGCGCTGGCGCATACCCCCGGAGAGCTCGTGGGGATATTTGCGGCAAAGGGATTCCGGATCAGGCAGCCCAACGTCCGTCAGAGCATCCAGGACTTTTAAGTGAATTTCTTCTTTATTCAAAGTTGTGTGCAGCTTTAATGCCTCTCCGACCTGCGCTCCGATTTTCATGACCGGGTTTAAGGAGGTCATGGGCTCCTGAAAAATCATGGAGATATCGTTTCCACGGATTTCACTTTGCGCTTCTTCGGTCATGGTCAGAATTTCATGTCCGTCAAAGCGGATGCTTCCGTCCAGAATCCGCGCATCTTTGGATAAAAGTCCCATGGCCGCCAGAGCTGTCATGGATTTTCCGGAGCCGGATTCTCCTACAATCCCTAGAATTTCCCCTTTATCAAGGGAAAATGAAATATCGTCCACCACGGTATGCAGGGTAAGATCGCGGCTGCCTTTCACTTCTTCAGGGAAGGCGATGGATAGATGTTTGACTTCAAAAAGTGGTTCTGTCATGGAAAACTCCTGTCATGGTATGACTGACTGTCACGCGCATGCAATCTTTACACATAGCGGGAAACTGCAATCAGGACTATGAGCGGTTCTGCATATTCCGCAGTCCCTCGCTGATCAGACTGAATCCCAGTATCATCAGAATAATTGTCACGCCGGGCGCGATCGCGTACCAGGGCGCAACGTACAGGTAGGACTGCGCCTCCGACAGCATCCGGCCGAGACTCGCGTTGGGCGGCTGCACGCCCAGCCCAAGGTAGCTCATACTTGCCTCCGCGAGTACCGCGTTGTTAAAGCCGATGGCGGCGCTCGTTAAGAGGCTGACCCAGGCATTCGGCAGGATATGGGCGAAGATGATGCGCAGAGTACCCACGCCTGTGACCTTCGCGCTGCGGACAAAGTCCAGCTCCCGGCAGCGGATCATTTCGCTTCTGACAATGCGCGCGAAGCTGGGAATAAATAAGACTCCCAGAGCCAGGATGAGGTTGGTTGTCCCTTCTCCCAGAAAGCTGATGAACAGTAAGGCCAGCAGAACGCTGGGAAAGGAGAGCAGGACGTCATTCAACCGCATGATAATTTCATCCAGAATTCCGCCGAAATAACCGGTAAAAGCCCCGATGATGATGCCGCCCACGGCGCCGATCAATACGGTGCAGAACGCAACCAGGTATGTGATCCCGCTGCCGTTCATGATGCGGCTTAAAATATCCCGCCCGAAGTTGTCTGTCCCCAGTGGGTGTGCAAGGCAGGGTGCCAGGTTGACGGCGGAGGAGTCCATGGCCGTGGGAGAGTAGGGCGTCCAGAAGTGGCCGACGAGGGCCATCAGGGCGAGCGCGATGGTAATGGAAAGGCCGACAATCAGGCTGTAATTTCTCTTTT
>JAJPXG010000029.1:38263-40626 GCA_021205565.1 Lachnospiraceae bacterium
CTCTTTTTTTTCATTACGCCCGTCTTTACAGCATTTGAAGTGTTGTTGCCTGAAAAGTCTGTATGACTGTTGTGAGAATGACGACGGGGCTGTACTGCAATCTGTTCTTTCATAAAATACCTTTCCTCCTCGTCACGACGTCGTCTTAACCCGCGGGTCCACAAACTGATACAGAATATCCACGATAAAGTTAATAGTCACCACTACGGTGGTAATGTAGGTGACAATCGCCTGTACCACCGGATAATCCCGGGCGGAAATGGAGGCGATTAAAAGCCGTCCCATGCCGGGCAGGCCAAAGACCTGCTCCACCACGATGCTGCCGGCCAGAATTTCCGCGATGACCATGGCAAGAAATGTAATCACGGGGATCAGGGCGTTTTTCAGCACATGGCAGTAAAGCACGCGAAGCGCGCGCACCCCCTTGCTTTTCGCAGTGCGCACATAATCCTGATTCAGCTCATTTAAAATGGAGTTGCGTAAGAATTTCACGACCATGGCGATTTTGGGCAGTGCCACGGCGATGGCCGGAAAGATCATGTACTGCATACAGCCGATCAGATCCTCAGACGGGCTTTTGAAGGCTCCGGGCTGGAACCATTTTAAAACCAGACCGAAAATCCACGTCATTATCATACCCAGAAAGAAAGCGGGGACGGCCATGGTGACCTGACTTAACTGATTGATCAGGGTGTCGGGCCATTTCCCGGCGTACATGGCGCTTAAAATGCCAAGCGGAAAAGAAATCACCAGAATCAGGATGAAGGACATGACCGCTAAAAGGAGCGTCACCGGCAGCCTGGTGGATAAAAGCTCGGCTACGGTGACACCGCTGTATTGATAGGATTCTCCGAAATCACCCTGCAGGGCGGATATGAGCCAGTTGAAATAACGCTCGGGCAGCGGGTCGTTTAAGCCCATCTCTTCCCGCAGCGCCCCAATCTGCTCGTCGGTCGCATCCATGTCCAGCTTCAACAGTGCCGCGTCGCCGGGAATCACGGTAAACGCCGTGAAGGTGAGCAGAGTAATCAACAACAATGTAATAATGAGAGTAATCAGTTTTTTTATAAAATATTGTAGGCTCATAATCAGTACCTGCAGGTTTTTACTGTATTTTTATTCTCAGTTCCCGACCATATACACCGTGGACATATCCCATGCGGAGGTGGGATAGAACACGTAGCCGTCATAGTTTGAATTGACGGCGACAAAGTCTGCCGGGTCCTCAATATAGACCGCCGCCGCGTTCTCGGCCAGGTTGATCTGCATCTGTTTATACAGCGCGGCCTTTTCGTCCGTGTCGATCGTTGCCAACGCCTGCTCCAGCAAAGAATCGTATTCTTCATTGGAATAATTGAAGAAATTATTGGAAGCGTCAGACTGGTATCTGGCGAGCCAGTCGCTGGGGTTTAAATCTCCGTCAAAGCTGATGACCGTGGCCTGGTAGTTGCGGCCGCGGTAAACGTCGGTATACCAGGAGCTCCATTCCATTTCCTCGATAGTCACATTGATGCCCACCGCCTCTAACTGGCTGGCGATGATCTGCGCTGTGTCCACATGCTGGGAGTAGGAGCTGGGAACCGAAATTGTTAAGTCAAAGCCGTCAGCGTAGCCGGCCTCGGCGAGAAGCTCCTTTGCCTTCTCCACATCATAGGTGTACATATCTGCAGTGCTCTCCTCATACCAGGTGGTCAGTGCAGGAATCATATGGGAGCCGATGATTTCACTCGCGCCGCCGAAGAGGAAGTTATTGATCTCATCGCGGTCGATCGCGTAGCAAAGTGCCTGGCGTACCAGGACATTATTCAGAGGCTCGCAGTCATTATTTAAGAACAGGGCATGCACCAGGTGCATGGAGCCCTCCACGACGTTAAACTGGTCGCTGTACTGTGTCTCAAGGGTCTGTACCTGGGAGGTGGTCAGATAATTGAGAATGTCAATCGTACCCGCTAAAAGCTGCGTGAAGGCGGTTTCCGTGTCCGCAATGAATTTAAATTCCACCTCATCCAGGTAGACTGTGTCGCCCCAGTAATACTCATTCCGCTCCAGGACCAGATTCTGTCCCACGGAGTAGGAAACGTATCTGAAAGGCCCCGTCCCGATGGGATTGCCCGCCGGGTCATCGTTCGATGCCGGAATAATGGCGACGGTTAACTGTGCCAGAAACTCTGAATTAGCCTCTGTCAGATAGATACTGACCGTATTTTCATCGTCTATAACGACCGAATCAACTGCTTGTGCGAAGGAGGAAGTTTCGCCCTGAAGCCGGGCATAGCGTTCGATAGAATATTTGATGTCTTCCACGGTCACAGCGGTTCCGTCACTGAATAAAATGCCGTCTCTTAAAGTGAACGTATAGCACG
>JAJPXG010000020.1 GCA_021205565.1 Lachnospiraceae bacterium
GCTGCAGACTCCATCGAGAAGGCCTGGTATTCCACACAGGAAACCGTAGAGAAGGTGGAACCCTTTTTCGATGATGAGGAAGAGGAAGCAAAAGAAGATACGGTTTTATGAACGGTAAACCGGATTATGCGCAAAGAACACGAAGATAAGCGCGGACAGCGACTGTTGTCCGCGCTTTTTTTTATTACAGCAGAAATGCTTTTTTCAGGGCACTGACGCCCTGCTCAATCTGTTTAAGACTCAATCCCCCGTATCCGATCAGAACCGTCCTGGAATTATTTCCCTGCGCATCCATAGGATACACCCGGATTTTCTGCTCCGCGGCCGCAGCCGTCAGCTCCTCCTGGGTACGGCCGTCCCTGGCAGTCAGCGTGAGGAAGGTTCCGGCGTTCTCACCGCCGATGATAAACTGCCTGCGAAAGGGCTTCAGCTGCTGCATGAGAAAATCATGCTTGGTACGGTAGCATTTGCGCATCCGGTTTAAATGCCGCTCGAAATGCCCTTCCACCATAAACTGCTGTAAAGTGCTCTGATCCATGCGCGGCACCGTGGAGGAAAAGAAACGGAACTGCTCGCGGTAAACCGTCAATAACGGCTCCGGCAGCGCCAGGTAGCTGACGCGGATAGCCGGCGCGATCGCCTTGGAAAAGGTACCGATGTAAATGACCTTGTCCTGACTGTCGATGGACTGCAGGCAGGGAATGGGCTTACCCTTATAGCGGAATTCACTGTCATGATCGTCCTCAATAATATAACGATCCTCGCCGCCGTTTGCCCAGGAAAGCAGCTCCTGTCTGCGGCCGATCGGCATGACAATTCCGGTCGGGTACTGGTGCGAGGGCATGACATAAGCGATCTGCGCGCCGCTCTTTTTAAGCTCATCCATCCGCATGCCCTGGCTGTCCATGGGAATGGCGCTGATTTCAAAGCCAAAGCTTTGAAAGCTTAAAAAGGCTTTGCGGTAGGTAGGGCTTTCCAAGGCAATATGCCGCATATTCCCCAGAATTTTTTCCAGCAAAAGCAAAAGGTATTCATTTCCCGCGCCCACGATCAGCTGCTTGGGGGAAAGGTTCGCGCCCCTGGAGCTATGGAGGTAATCGGCAATGGTTTCACGCAGCGACATATCGCCCTGGGGATCGCCCAGGGAAAAAAGGCTTGCGTTGTCCTGAGAAAGCAGGGAACGGTTGATTTTTCGCCAGGTACTGAAAGGAAACTGCTCCATATCGACAGCCGCCGTAGAAAAGTCGACGTCGTACTCCTCCTGCACAGGCTCCTCTGCTGGCGGCTGCCGGCGGATCCCGTCCAGGCCGTACAGCTCCCGCACGTTCCCCACGTAGTAGCCGCTTCCGGGCCTGGATTCAAGGTAGCCCTCACTGACCAACTGGCCGTAGGCGAGATCTACGGTAGCGCGGCTGACCTGGAGGTTCTGGGCCAGAATGCGGGTGGAGGGAAGCTTCTCACCGCGGGTCAGCTTCCCTCCTTTGATTTCACTTTTGATGTGGTCGTAGATCTGCTCGTACAGGTGGGTGGAATTGCTGCCTGTGGTGAGCTGTATCATCAGGTCCATGGTACTCCTTTATTTCGGCAGCTTAAAAGAACTTTTGAGCGACACAATCCGGTTAAATACCAGCTTTTCAGGTGTCGTGTCCTTATAATCCACGCAGAAATATCCCTGTCTGACAAACTGGAAGCGGTCGTAAGGCTTCGCGTCTTTTAAGGACGGTTCGACGTAGCAGGTGCGGACGGTCAGGGAGTTGGGATTTAAGTTCAGGCTGCCGTCCTCGTTATAAACACCCTTCTCCTCGTCCACGATATTTTCATACAGGCGCACCTCGGCCTCAAGAGCGGTATCGGCGCAGACCCAGTGAATGGTTCCCTTGACCTTGCGGGCGGTGAAGCCGGAGCCGGATTTGGTCTCAGGGTCGTAGGTGCAGTGAACCTCAGTCACATTGCCCTCCGCGTCCTTGACATAATCCACGCACTTCACAAAATAAGCGTTCATCAGACGGACTTCATTGCCGGGAAAGAGGCGGAAATACTTCTTCGGCGGCTCCTCCATGAAGTCCTCGCGGTCGATATATAATACCTTCCCGAAGGGGACCTTGCGGGAGCCGAGATCCTCATTTTCCAGGTTATTCGGAGCGTCCAGCCATTCGATTTCTCCCTCCGGATAATTATCAATGATCAGTTTAATCGGATCTAGCACCGCCATGACACGGGGGCTCTTCAGCTTCAGGTCCTCGCGGATGCAGTATTCCAGGGCGGCATAATCCGCGGTAGAGTTGGCCTTGGAAACGCCGCACATGTCCACAAACATCTTGATGGATTCGGGCGTGAAGCCTCTGCGGCGCAGCGCTGCGATGGATACCAGCCTCGGGTCGTCCCAGCCGTCCACAATATGATCCTGCGCCAGCTTTTTGATATAGCGCTTGCCGGTGATCACATTTTTCAGATACATCTTCGCAAACTCGATCTGACGCGGCGGGTGCGGGTACTCCAACTCCCTCACCACCCAGTCGTATAACGGCCTGTGGTCCTCGAACTCCAGCGTGCAGATGGAGTGTGTGATGCCCTCAATCGCGTCCTCGATCGGGTGCGCAAAATCATACATCGGGTAGATGCACCATTTGTCGCCTGTATTGTGGTGACTCATGTGCGCCACGCGGTAAATCACCGGGTCGCGCATATTCATATTGGGACTCGCCATGTCGATGCGGGCGCGCAGCACCTTCTCACCATCCGCGAATTTCCCGTTTTTCATATCCTCAAATAAAGCCAGGTTCTCCTCCACACTGCGGTTTGAGGATGGGTCCTCCTTCCCCGGCTCGGTCAGGGTACCGCGATACTCCCTGATCTGATCCGCGGATAAGTCAGACACATAAGCCTTTCCTTTTTTGATCAGCTTCACCGCGCCCTCATACAGCTGGTCAAAATAATCCGACTAGAAATAATGACTGTCCTCCCTGTCGGCGCCCAGCCAGGCAACATCCGCCTTGATCGACTCCACAAACTCCGTGTCCTCCTTGGTCGGGTTCGTGTCATCAAAGCGCATGTTAAACTTGCCGCCGTACTCCTGCGCCAGTCCGTAATTCAGCAGAATGCTCTTGGCATGTCCGATATGCAGATAGCCGTTCGGCTCCGGAGGAAACCGCGTGTGTACCGTATCATACACGCCCTCCTTTAAGTCCTTGTCGATCTCCATCTCGATGAAATTTCTGGACACGACTTTACTGCTGTCAGTCTCTAATGTGGTCTTCTCCTCGCTCATAATTCCTCACCTGCTATATGATTTCATGTAATAAAAATGTCTCCGGTTCGCCTTTTGAGCGGACATCTGGAGACATTCTAGCATATATTATTTTTAAATTCAATAAGGTCTTTTGCGGCGGGAAATTTTCCAACTGCTTCTGACCCGCTTAAGCAAATCTGTTCCTCCCAAAATACAGCTTTACAGCAGCCGGCTTTCACTTCCGCCATCCAATTTTTCCGATTTCCGCTTCAAGATTTCCTTGACTTCCCGCCCGCCTGCGCTTATAATGAATACTGCTTGACAGATAAAACGGCGCGGATATTTCCGACAGTCGGGTGTCTGCTGGCCATACGCAGGATTAGTACATCGGTAGTATGTCAGCTTCCCAAGCTGAAGAGGCGGGTCCGACTCCCGTATCCTGCTTAAATAGTTACTATTCACGGCCATCAAAAAAACAAGTTAACTCGTCGTACTCATACGTAAGAATTAACTTGTTTTTTTGATGATGCCTGTGAAGCAGGGACTCCACCCACATAAGCAAAAAAATGAGCAGTGGTTTTTGCTGCGCCGGATGCAAAGCAGACGCTTTTGCGCATGTGAGGCGGAGTACCGTGAATAGTAACGATTTTTTGCATAAAAAACAGTTCCCGTTTATACAAGGAACTGTTTTTTTATACAATCTACTCAAAATCCGCCAGCTTATCCGCGTACTTGATCCGGTAAATCCGCAGAAGCGAGTCGTTGATGCGCTCCTCCGCAAGTGTTCCTGCCTCCACTGCCTCCACGATGGCGTCCACTGCCTCTGAGACAGACGAGGGCATCAGAATCATATCGCAGCCGGCCTTTAAGCAGCTGACCACAGCGTCGCCTAAATCATAATACTCAGTGATGGCGTCATAGTTCATGGGTTCGGTGATAATCACGCCCTCAAAGCCCAGCGTACCGCGCAGGATGTCGGTAACCACGCTCTCACACATGGAAACCGGGTCCAGACTGCAGGACAGATTCGATGCGGTAATATGGCTGACCATGACAAAGTCCGCACCTGCGTCAATGGCGGTCTGAAACGCGATAAATTCATTTTCCTCATAGCTTGTCAGATCTCTGTCCGTACTGACGACCCCATCCTCAGTGGAGGAAGTCAGATCGCCCGTTCCGGGGAAGCTCTTTAATGTGGAACTTACTCCCTGGCTTTCCAGTCCCTGGGACATCTGCGCGGCCAGCGTTCCCACCGTCTGCGCATCACTCCCGTATGTACGATCCGCCACCGCGGCGTCCCCGGAAATGGTGACCTCCGTCACCGGCGCCAGATCCAGATTGATCCCCAGTGCAGCCAGGTAGCTGCCGATGGTTGTACCCTGCGAATAGGCATCTCCGGACCCCCCGTCAGCCCCGACCTCAGCATTGGAAGCCACGTCCGCGACCTCAATCGCGCTGTTTAAGACGGTGCCAATATCGCCGCCCTCCTCTGTGACCGCAATGAAAAGAGGATATTTGCTGAATGAAACCGTATTGGCAATCATTTCCGTAAACTGCTCTTCACTCTGGATATTCTGTGAGGAGTAAATAATGCCGCCGACCGCATACTCTTCCAGTGCCGCCTGCGTGCCGCTGCCGCCCCGCGTCGCCACGGACACGCCGGTCAGCTGCTCCGGCGTCACAATCAAAAGCCCGGCCGCTTTTTCCTCCAGCGTCATGCCGGAAATATAGGTTGTCAGATACTCATCAAACTGCTCCTCGGCGGTAGGGCCACTCTCCACCACTTCCTCCGGCTCCTCTTCCACCGGCTCTTCGGGTGTATCATCGACCTCCACGATCACTTCCTGCTCTTCCTGCGCCTTTTTGTCGGCCAGATATCGTCTGACCAGTGTAAACGCACCGACACAGGCCGCCACAATGATGACAAATACCAGCACCAGAACCGCATATGCCGTAATCTGCTCACGCACCCTGCGGCTGTGTCTTGCGGCACGCCGCTCGTCGTCGTCCATCCAGTCATTGTCTTTCATAAAATTCTCCCTTTGTTGCTATTCACAACATTATTTCGCCTTCACAAAGCCGTTGTAAATCGCTTTAATGGCCGTCTCAAAGTCCCGGTTTGCCACACCGATGATGATGTTCTGCTCGCTGGAACCCTGATCAATCATTTTCACATTGACATCCTTCGCCGAAAGCTGTTTGAATATCGTGGCTGCGGTACCCTTCTGCGACTTCATGCCCCGTCCCACGACAGCAATCAGCGCCAGATCCGCCTCGATGTCAATCATGTCCGGATGTGCCAGCCGCTGAATGGCGGAAACCACGTTCTGCTCCTTGTCCACAAAATCATCCTGATGCACATACACGGTCAGGGTATCGATCCCGGTCGGCATATGCTCAAAGGAAATGCCGCAGTCCTCAAAGGCCTGTAAGACCTTACGGCCGAAGCCGACCTCGGAGTTCATCATGTCCTTTTCCACGTTGACGGAGCAGAAACCCTTCTTGCCCGCGATGCCGGTGATAATGTATTTCGACTTCTGACAGGTGCTGCCCACGATCCAGGTGCCGGGATCCTCCGGCACGTTGGTATTGCGGATATTGATCGGAATATTTTCCTGGCGGACCGGGAAAATCGCGTCCTCATGCAGAACCGTCGCACCCATGTAGGCTAACTCGCGCAGCTCCTTGTAAGTAACATACTCTATCGGCCTGGGATTGTCAACAATCCGCGGGTCCGCCACCAGCATACCGGACACATCGGTCCAGTTCTCGTAGACGTCCGCCCGCACCGCCTTCGCCACAATGGAACCTGTGATATCGGAACCACCCCTGGAAAAGGTTTTCACGCGGCCGTTTTTCATGGCACCGTAGAAACCGGGGATCACGGCGTTGCTGTATTTGCTGAGCCTTTTACTCATAATCTCCTGCGTCGTCTCCGCGTCAAATTCACCGCTGTCGGTAAAGCGGATCGTCTCTGCGGGATCTACGAAGGCAAAACCGAGGTATGCCGCCATCACCTTGCCGCTTAAGTATTCGCCTCTGCTGGCCGCGTAATCGGGACCGGCCTTTTTTGAGAAATTCTCTGAAATCACTTGAAACTCATCTTCCAGGGAAAAATCCAGGGAAAGTCCGTTTATGATCTCGTCATATCTGGCCCTGATCGCGTTCAGTTTCTCTGAGAAATCCTCGTCCGCAACCGCTGACGCGTAACAGTCATAGAGCATATCCGTGACCTTGGTATCCCCGTCAAAGCGCTTGCCGGGTGCACTCGGCACCACATAGGCTCTATGATAATCCTCCCTGATAATCGCTCCCACCTTCTGAAACTGCGCGGCGCTGGCTAAGGAACTGCCGCCGAATTTTACAACTTTTTTCATAATAAGTATCTCTTCCCTCATGTATATTTAAAAGTTACATTTCTCCTCAGGCATCCATGCGGATAAAGCTGATTCTGTGCGGGAGTGCAAAAAACTGCTCTTCAAACTGCCCCTCCTTCAGCCTTCCGGTCACAAAGCCGCACTCCTGATCCATCTGCGGCAGCGTGATAAACTTCTCGGCGCCGAAGATCTCCTTCGCCTGCTCCTGATCCTCAATCCCGATCCGCACGAAAAAGGCATTCTCCGTCTCTTCAAACGGCAAAAGATCCGCTTCCTCAGGCTCCCATGGGCAGTAGGCGGTGCTGCCTGCATGAAGTCCCGCGGTAATAATATCGGAAACCACCGCGCTGGCCGTCGGTCTGCGTCCCGCTCCCGCGCCGTAATACATGGTGTCGCCCAGCATATTGCCGTGCAGCACGATCGCGTTGAAAACGTCATCTACCATATACAGCGGCTGTCCCGCCTTCACCATAAACGGCGCAACAATCGCTGATATGTGCGAAACGCGTTCGCTGGCCTTGCCCAGGAGCTTGACGCTGCAGCCAAGCTTTTTTGCATATGCCATATCCGCGGCAGTCAGGGAGGAAATGCCCTCCACATGGATTTTATCATACTTTACGGTTTTTCCAAAGACCAAAGATGCAAGAATCGCAATTTTTCTGCCGCTGTCGTGGCCTTCCACATCCGCCTCGGGATTTTTCTCCGCATAGCCTAAGCGCTGCGCTTCCTGTAAGACTGTCTCATAATCCGCTCCCTCGTCGGCCATTTTGGTCAGCATATAATTGGTGGTGCCGTTTAAGATTCCCTGCACACTGCCGATCTTTTCCTGCGTCAGGCAGTTTAGAATATTGTGGATAATCGGGATACCGCCGCCGACGCTTGCCTCAAAGAGATAGCTGCAGTTATGTGCAGAAGCAATCTGCAAAAGCTCGGGGCCGAAGGCCTCCACCAGCTCCTTATTGGACGAGCAGACGCTCTTGCCCGCCTCCAGCGCACGTTTTGAAAAATCATACGCCGGCCTTTTGCCGCCCATCGTCTCACAGCAGACTGTCACTTCCGGATCATTTAAAATTACTTCTATGTCATGCACAACCTTGTGCTCATTTACATCGCCCGGAAAATCCCGCAGATCCAGAATATATCTGACTTCCAGGTCAAGGCCCGTCTTGTCCAGAATAGAGTCATGATTGGCGTCTATCACCTGCGCCACACCCCCGCCAACGGTACCGTATCCCAAAATAGCGACTTTTACAGACTTCTGCATAAAAATTTCTCTCCCTTTACTCTTTTCCGATAATCTCCACGCTGCCTACGCCCTCCAGAGCCTCCAGCGCCTGCACCATAGCCGATGTGTCGCCCGAGGCCATCAGCACCTGCACACTGATCGACAGACTCGCGACGCCGTTGATGGGAATACTCTGATGAATCGTCAGAATATTCACATTGCTCTGCGCGATAATCTGCAGCACCTGGCTTAATAGTCCCGGCACATCGTTGATCTGCAAAGACAGGGTAATGGTCGTGCCCTGCGCATTGTCGTGGAATGGAATGATATCGTCCCTGTATTTATAGAAGGAGCTGCGGCTGATGCCCATCTGATCCACCGCTTCCTGGACGCTTGAAACCTGTCCGCTTTTCACCAGACGGTTAGCTTCCACCACCTTCAGCAGCACATCCGGAACCGCTCTGCGCCGGATGACATAATATTCGGTCTGTTCCATCATACTCTCTCCGCTCCCCTTTCTGTCACGTTTGTTGCTGTCACAAAGACATTTGTACGTGGCCGGGGGATATATTACCATATTACAGGCAAAAAAGCAAGGCCTTTGTCTATATTTTACTGAATGTACCTTTTATATTTCGCGTAAGCCGAAGGAATCGGGTAAATGTCGCGGGTGTCGGCCGCGTCCACAAAAAGCCAGCCGGCGGGAGGCGTGCAGGCGATCAGCTCGTCCACCCGGATGAGATATGCCTTCATGCGCCATTCTAAGTGCGTGAAAATATGGACCGCGTCCTCCAACGGCTGGATACGCACCGCCTGAACACCATTTTCCTTTAAATAAGCCAGCACCTCCTGTTCAGTGGCATGTCCCTTCATCGAAGGAAATTCATACATTCCCGCGAGCAGTCCCTTTGCGGGACGCTTCACAATGGCGGTGCGCTTCTCATCCCTTAAGATCAGGACGGTGCGCTCCTCTATTTTGCGCGGGGATTTGGGGGACTTATAAGGATACTGATCCCAGGTGTCGCTCCTGTGCGCTTCACAATAAGGAGCTAATGGGCAGACCTCACATCTCGGCTGGCCGTTCGGCACACAAACCATGGCGCCGACCTCCATCATGGCCTGGTTGAATTCGCCCGGATAATCCCGGCTCATGGAAGCCTTCAGCAGCTCCTCGTAATCCTTCTTCACCTGAGCCTGACTGATGTCACGGCCGTCCTTAAATACCCGGCTTAAAACCCGCAGCACATTGCCGTCCACCGCGGGAATCACCTGTTCGTACGCAATGGAAGCGATCGCGCCCGCCGTATAGGAACCGATTCCCGGGAGCTTTATCAGTTCCTCTCCGGTTTTCGGCATGACACCGCCGTACTCATCTTTCACAATCCGCGCCGCCCTCTGCATGTTCCTGGCTCTGCTGTAATAGCCCAGACCCTCCCAGAGCTTTAAAAGACGCTCCTCCGCAACATTGGCCAGAGCGTCCACATCCGGCAGCTCCCTGATAAAACGCAGGTAATAAGCCTTCACCGCTTCCACCCTGGTCTGCTGAAGCATGATTTCCGAAACCCAGATATGGTAGGGATTCCGATCCTCGCGCCAGGGGAGCGCTCTCTTTTCTTT
>JAJPXG010000079.1 GCA_021205565.1 Lachnospiraceae bacterium
TACAGGGCGGTCGTGGCCATCTGCGTGCTTTGTCTGGCGGCGGCATTGGATATCCCGTTCTCGGTCTACGCGTATCTGAATTACCGCAGTGAGCTCCGCGAGAATGCGGCCACGGCGGCGGAAACGGATGCAGCCCAGGCGGTGTCCTTAGTCGACGAGCGCCTGGACAATCTGATGAATTATTATCTGAATGAGGTGACCAGCACAGAGATACAGAATGTCCTGGAAAATCAGATTGATTATTCGGATTATGACTATTACCATGACGCCATGGAGGCTTTAAAAAGCCCCAATCTGTTCGCGGATTATATCAACGGCTATACCTTTGTCAATTTCAGGACCGGGTGGGTGCTGTGCAGTAAAGGAATGTATACCATCGATTCTGTCTTAAACCCGGAGCTTTTAACGCAGCTGTTCGAGGAGCAGAATGATTCCGTGGATAAAAACTACTGGTTCTATGACGGAGAAACCAAAGCACTGGAAACGACAGACAAAGCGTGGTACGCGACCGTGGAGACAAGCGGCTTAAACCTCGTGCTGAAGCTTCCGAACGCGACCTCCAATGTTTATGCCATGCTGTTAATCAATGTCAACATGACAGAGTGGCAGTCCTGGCTCTCCCAGTGGGTCAACGAGGAAGAGACCCTGGTGGTTTTAGACGGCGACGGCAGTCTGATCTATGCTGCCGACGGCAGGGCGGAGGAATGCGCCTATGCCCTCCAGCAGGATCAGACCATCGCACAGACGGGTGAGGCATGGAAAATGACGGCGGGAGATACCACCTATATGGTGTCCGGGACGACCTCAGCGGTTTTAAACTGGGAGTATTATGTTCTGGTCGATGTCAGCGCGGGTGCGGCTGGTGGAGAAAATTATCTGATTTTGCTGGGCATGAGCCTGATTTTCCTGACCATCTGCGGACTGGCGGTAACATCAACCATGATCTATCGGCCTGTGGGAAAGCTGGTGGAGAATATCTCCGGCGGCGATTCCATTGCGGAGAAAAATGAGCTGGACTTTGTGGCCTCCAGCTTTACGGATTTAAAAAACGACAAGGAGGCCCTGGAAACGGTAGTGCGCCAGCAGAGCGGCAGGGTGAAGGAGCTCTTTGGCTTTCGTCTGATGCGGGGCGAGATTACCTCGGATGACGAGTGGGAGGAAAACTTAAAAAGCATGGGTCTGGAGCCGTGGAAGCGTTTTGCGACGGCTGTCATTGTTCTGGATCTGCGCACCGAGCAGGAGACGGAGAAGCTGACGGAGAATAATGAGGACGTTATCTGCCTGAAGATGGTGGAGGAGATGCCGCCTGAACTGGCCGGTATGTCCTGGATTCCACCCGTGTATAATGCCTGCGCCATTTTCTGCTTTTTTGCGGGCGAGGATGAGGGCGAGGTCCTGATCAAGGTCAATGACTTCTATCATGATATGCGCTCCTATGCCAGGGAGAGCTTCGGCTTCAGTGTTCTGATGGGTGCTTCCGCCACGCACACGCAGTACCGTCACAGCTATGTAGCCTACCGGGAGAGCATCCATGCGCTGGCTTTCGGCGATCGCGGCAGGGAGGCATCCGCGGATGACGAAAAGGAGGACGGATGTTACTTTTATCTGCCGGAGATCGGGGGCAGGGGAAAGGCGTCCACCGTTTCTTATGAACAGGATATCCGAACCGCCATCCGGGCGCTGGATAAGGACCAGTGTTACCGGATCACGGATGAATTCACGCATTATCTGGGTGAAAATGTCATGTCCCAGGACGAGACGATCTTAAGCATTATGCAGTATGTCAATGTGATTCTGTCAGAGGCGGTCGAGACCCGCGTCAGCATCAGCGAGATCTATCCGGAGGGCCTGCGCCGGGTTTACAGCGAGCTGATTGAGGCGCCGGAAACAAACCGGGTGCGCCGTTACATCAAATGGAAGGTCATCGATCCGGCCATCACAGCCCGTCTTCAGCTGATGGAGGATGATTCCTACAATATGATGGAGAAAATCGAGGGCATGATCCGGGAGCAGAACGGCAACATCACGATCACAGAGTGCGCCGACGCGCTGAACGTCAGCCCGACCTACATCTGGAAAATTTTAAAGATGGAAAACGGCTGAAGCTTCAGCGATTATGTGGTGGAATATAAGCTCGACGAGGCCAAGCGCCTGCTCTCACAGACCAATCTGACGGTGGCGGAGATTGCGGCCAGGCTGGGATATAATAACGCGCAGAATTTTATCCGTTTTTTCAGTAAAATGACCGGCGTGACGCCGGGAAAATTCCGCAAGCTCTATTAACATTGCCCAGAATTTGCCCTATAATTTCTTTGATTTCTATAAAAAACACACAAAGGCGCATGGAAGAAGACATTTTCCCGGAAACAGGACAAAAAAGAAGTGCATCCTTTGTGAAAATTTACCGGTATACAGGATACTATGTCTTCTGACCGAGAGCGTATAGACAAAATACATCAAAAATGCACAAAAATTTCAGAAACGCTTTGAAAAAAATAAGATGATTATATACTTTATTCCGGAACCTGTAGTAAAATTGTACTATAGATAAGCTGCGGCAGCAGCTAAAATTCGTGAGAAAGGCGGTTTTTCTATGGCGAAAGAAAAGAAACCAAAAATCAAAAACGGAATGATGCAGATGCCGGACGGCCGTATGATGCGCGTGCAGAAGATGAGTACACTCGCTTATATGAAGCAGCACATCTGGCTCTATCTCCTGCTTCTTCCAGGCGCGATTTACTTCATCATGTTCCGCTACATCCCGATGGGCGGTCTGGTGATTGCGTTCAAGGACTACTCTCCCTTCAAGGGCATCTGGGGAAGCCCCTGGGTCGGCTTCTACCAGTTCCAGAAGTTCTTTACGAATGGCGACTTCGGAATGCTGCTGACCAACACGCTGGGCATCAGCCTGCTGCAGCTGGTTCTGTATTTCCCGATGCCGATTATCCTGTCCCTCTTCTTAAATGAGGTACGGCATAACGGCTATAAGAGAGTGGTGCAGACCCTGGTGTACATCCCTCACTTCGTATCCTGGGTTATCGTGGCATCCCTGACCTATCAGCTGTTCAACGTCAGCGACGGTATTATCAACCAGTTGTACGCGATGGTGACGGGACATACCTTCAACATTCTGTCCAATGCCAGCACCTTCTGGGGTCTGATCGTAGGCCAGGACATCTGGCGTGAGACCGGTTACGGCACCATTGTCTTCCTGGCAGCTCTTTCCGGCGCGGATCAGGAGCTTTACGAGGCAGCCAGAGTGGACGGCGCAGGTCGTTGGAGGCTGATGTGGCACATCACCCTTCCTGCCATCCGCAGCACGATCATTATGATGCTGATCATGCGTGTGGGCAGCGTTTTAAGCACAGGCTATGAGCAGATATTCCTGATGAGAAATGATCTGAATATTGCCAGAGCAGAAACCTTTGATACATACACCTACACCAAAGGTATTACGCAGGGCATGTATTCCTACTCTTCGGCTGTCGGTATGTTCAAGTCGATCGTAGGTATGATCATGGTTATGTCTGCTGACCGTATCGCCAAGGCATGCGGTGAGAGCGGTCTGTATTAAGGAAGGAGGTTGCTATGGCTAAAGAAAAAAAAGCAGAATCAAAGGCAAGAGGCGTCAATAAATTTGGCGTCGTCGATGTCATCATTTATCTTGTTCTGGGCCTGATTGGTCTGTGCATGGTGCTTCCCTTCCTGTATGTGATTGCGGGTTCCTTCGCGACAGAGAAGGAGCTGACGGAGAGAGCATTCTTCATCATCCCGACCGTATGGTCCCTGAACGCATATAAATACGCGATCCAGACAGCCAATATTTTAAGAGGCTTGAGAAACTCCATCTGCCTGACGCTTCTGGGCACGCTGACCTGTATGTTGTTCTCTCTGACCTTTGCCTATCCTCTGAGCAAGCAGCATTTCAGAGGACGTAACTGGATTATGAATATGGTAATTTTCACCATGCTGTTCTCCGGCGGCCTGATTCCTACCTACCTGGTGGTGACTTCCTACGGCCTGCGTGACAGCTGGTGGGCGCTGATCCTGATCGGTGCTATCAGCCCGTTCAACATGGTCATTATCAAGAACTTCTTCCAGGGACTTCCGGTGGAGCTGGATGAAGCTTCCTACATGGACGGCGCGAATGACTTTCAGATTTTCCGGAAGGTGGCTCTGCCGCTTTCCAAGCCGGTTATCGCTTCCATCTCCCTGTTCTATGGCGTAGGCTTCTGGAATGACTACTTCAACGCGATGATCTATCTGGAAAGTGCTGAGAAATTCCCGATCCAGATTCAGCTGCGTTCCATCATCCTGCAGAGTTCGACAATCGCGGATACGGTAACGGAATACGATATCAACGGTACGCCTCCGGACAAGGCTGTGAAGATGGCCTGCACGGTAATCGCCACCGTCCCGATCCTGATTGTATATCCTTTCGTGCAGAAATACTTCACGCAGGGCGTTATGGTAGGCGCGGTCAAGGGCTAAGCACTCTCATTTTTACAGGCACTGACAGATTGAAGCAGTGCGTTATTATGCAGAATACTCAGAGGAACTCCAAACAGGGTTCCTCATGAGGATTCATATATATTTATTTTCATAAGGAGGAAAATTGTTATGTTTTTTAAAGCCATTTCCCGCAGAGATTTTATGAAGGGAATGATGGTAGGCGGTGTTGCGGCAGCTTCCGCCGGTGTGCTGACAGCATGCGGTTCCAGCTCTTCCAGCACGACCACTTCCAGCAGTTCTGAGTCCGGCAGTTCCGAGTCCGGCAGCTCTGAGTCCAGTACTGAAACGACTGTAGAGCGTCAGACCATCACCTGGTCCGTAATCGACCAGAACGCCGGCAACAACAACGTAGGCGATTATGCTGACGAGATCATGCAGGACATTCAGGATTATGTAGGTCATGACCTGGATCTCACCTGGGTTTCCAATGATGCACTGACTGAGAAGAACTCTCTGTACATGGCAAGCCCGAAGACCATGCCACAGATCATGTCCTGGGGCGGCACTGTAACCGGTGACGTAGTATCCGCTGCCAACAACGGTGCATTCGTTGACTTGAACAACTATGTATGGGATGAGGAAAAGTATCCGAACCTGTCTCAGATGGCGCAGAGCGTTGCGGACAACCTGACCGTAAACGGCCAGCTGATTGCTATTCCGCGTACCCGTGTGGTAGGACGTTATGGTCTGTCTTATCGTCAGGACTGGGCGGAGAAGCTCGGTGTGGAGCTGCCGGATGACGGTTCCGCTACCCCGGATGATGTGTATGCCATGCTTGAGGCGTTCACCAATGAGGATCCGGACGGCAATGGTTCCAACGATACCATCGGTATGGAGATGACCTCCTACACCGGTCCGTTCGATATCATCCAGACCTGGTTCGGCTGCGGCAACGGCTGGGCTGAGGTTGACGGACAGCTTGTTCCTGTCTGGATGCAGGATGAGTATTTTGAGGCTGTTGAGTACATCAAGCAGATCTTTGAGAACGGCTTAATGCCCGCTGACTTCGTTGACAGACCGACAGACTCCTGGTCCGACGGCTGCAAGAAGGGAGACAACGGCGTATTCATCGATGTTCTGGACTCTGGTAAGAGAATCTGGCAGTATTTCGCTGCTGATGATACATGGACCGCATCCGTTGTGAATCCTGAGGAGAACGCGACCATGGTTCTGTACGGCGCTGTGAACGGCCACACGCTGGCTACCGCCGGCTACAACGGCTTCTTCACTCTGTCCGCTACTACCTGCGATACAGATGAGAAGATCGAGGCTGCTCTGACCGTTCTGGACAAGCTCAATGACGCGGAGATGCTGATCATTACCCAGTATGGCCTGGAAGGTGTGAACTGGGAGTATGATGAGAACGGTTATCTGGTAGACACCGACACAGAGGATGATTCTCTGGCAGGCAACTACAAGGGACTGAATCAGCTGCTGGCGTTCCTGCCCTCCACTGAGGAAACCACCGCTCGTGTGAACGCTTACACAGATGAGTTCAACCAGGCACAGAATGATGCTTACGAGGCTGCTCTGCCGTATGCGGAGATTGACCCGGCTCTGTCCTACAAGGTAAATTCCTCTGCTTATTCGGAAGACGGCGCAACGCTTGATTCCGAGGCTTCCACTTTGAGAACCCAGTACATCTGCGGTGCAATCTCTCTGGATGAGTTCAAGTCCAGTCTGGATAACATCAGAACCAAGGGCTATGACACCATCATCGAGGAAGTAAACGAGCAGTATCAGGCGAACCAGTAAGCTGGTTGCCGGATCAGTACCGTTCCTTCCTGGAAGTAAATGTGTGAACTGAACAAAAGATGAAGACCCGCCAAAGTCAGTTGAAAATGACTTTGGCGGGTTTTTTGCAGGAGCGGCATGAAGACCGGCCGTGGCCCCGGCACTTCATGAAATGATTATTCATTTCATGCCGGAAACGATTTACAAACCCGAAAAGGAATTTTATAATGAGTAGGAAAGGTAGCTTTTAAACCATTTCGGGAAAAACCGGAAACAGACAATCAAAAAAAGAGGAGCAGGATGGACAGGAAGATAAAAATAACGGTAACAGAAGTGGGGGAGAGATCCGTCACGCTAACCTGGGACGCAGTGGCTGTGCAGGAAGATCCGCGCCAGGAAGAAGCCCCGGAAAGCGGAAAAATCATTTATCGTGTGTACTGGTCGGACCGTTACAGTCCCCAGATGGAATATAAATGCATGGTGCAGACACAGGAGAATACCTGGACGCTGCACAGATCCACACACATTCCACATTATCTGTATGTAGAGACAGTGGCGATGAGCGAGACTGCCGCGGAGGAAGTAATCGCCAGGAGCGAAATTGTGAAAACTCCGGTTGGGCGTGTGCTGCATGAGCAGCTGGAAAAGTTAAACCGCGGCCTGATTGCTGTGAAGACAAATGAGGGGGTATTTTTATCCTGGCGCCTGCTTTTATCAGAGGTGTCCGGCTATACGAAGACCGGAATGAGCGGCACGGACTTTATCCTTTATAAAAACGGGGAAAAACTTGATGAGGTGACAGACAGCACCAATTATCTGGATCCGGACGGGACGGCGGAGGATGAATATGCGGTGGAAGCTGTAAATGCCTGCAAAGTAACGGGAACTGAAGCCGGAAAACGGCAGGATGGTATATCAGAGATCGTGCCGGAGGAAGGCTGTCCGCAGGGGATGGCAGCTGCGGCAGGCAGTGGTCTGACGCGTCGCTGCGCGCCGGTCAAACCATGGAACCATGATGCTCCCTACACGGAGCTTCCCTTACAGAAACCGGAGGGCGGCGTTACTCCTGCCGGTCAGACCTTCACCTACAGCGCCAACGACATGAGCGTGGGCGATGTGGACGGTGACGGGGAATACGAATTTTTTGTCAAATGGGATCCCTCCAACTCTCATGATGTTTCTCACCGTGGATACACCGGTCATTGCCTGATCGACTGCTATAAGCTGGACGGCAGGCTGCTCTGGCGTCTGGACATGGGGGATAATATCCGGGCCGGCGCGCATTATACGCAGTTTATTGTCTATGATTTTGACGGGGACGGCAGGGCAGAGATGTCGGTTAAGACCGCGCCGGGAACCTGCATGACGGTATATAACGCGGACGGCAGCGTGAAGAGCAGTCAATATATCACCCTTCCGGAAGCGGATATTAAGAAAGGCGTGACGAACCAGGACAATTATGTCTGCAGCGCCGATGACTATTATCAGCATCTGGCGGATATGTTTACAAACTGGCAGGAGCATCCCCAGGTGAAGTGCGGCCAGTGGCCCTCCTCGGTGGAGGAATGTATTGGCCTGACTCCGAAATATACTTATCCGTTAAGCGAGGCGGATGCCTATGAGCTGACAGATTATTTCATGGATGTATATGCGCCTTCCTTAAGTGATAAAAATAAGCTCCGCGAGTTTGAGGGCTTTATCTATGAGGGACCGGAGTATCTGACGATGTTTGCCGGGGACGGGACGGAGATTGAGACCATTCCCTTCCCGCATCCGCGGGACGATGACGGCCTGATGTGGGGAGACTACGCCTTCCCCAGAATTGAGCCCTGCAACCGGGTGGATCGCTTTCTCTCCGGTGTGGCTTATCTGGACGGAGAGCGCCCATATCTCATTATCTGCAGAGGTTATTATACCAGGACCACGATTGTGGCCTATGACTTCTTTGAGAGAAAGCACCGGGTGAAGTTTGATATCGACAGCGGCTATATTCCCATGGACAATCCCTTCCATTTCTGGACGAATCACTTAGACGGGACGGATCCGGTTTACGGCTGTATCGCGGGGCAGGGCGACCATTCCCTGGCCACGGCGGATGTGGACGGCGACGGTTGCCAGGAGATTATTTACGGCGCAGTCGCCATCGACCATGATGGCAGTGTCCTTTATTCCGCAAAGGATTATCTGCCGGACGGCCGCTATGTGAAGCTGGGGCATGGGGATTCCATGCATGTGGCGGTGATCGATCCGGACCGTCCGGGCTATCAGATTTTCAATGTATTTGAGGAAGGAAAGGATGCGCCCTACGGCTGGGCACTCAGAGACGCCGAGACCGGAAAGGCTTTCTTTGGAGAGTATGCGGAGGAGGATCTGGGACGCTGCATGATCGGCGACGTCAGCCCCAACGTGCGTGGCCTCTCCGTCTGGGTGGATGATGTGTACGACTGCAAGGGGCATAAGCTGCCTGACAAGCCTTTAAGCACCAACGCCAATATCCGCTGGGCGGCAGACCTGACCACCCAGGTCATCGATGAGGCTGATTACCTGAGGGGAGAGCATATCGGCGTCGTCAATGACAACATCCACGGCGTCATGCTGCGCCCCGAGGGGACGCTGACCAACAACGGCACCAAGGGAAATCCCTGCCTGATCGCGGATATTTTCGGCGATTTCCGGGAGGAGATCCTGTTACGCACCGCAGACAGTACCGCCATCCGTATCTACACGAGCACCGAGGTGACGCACCACAAGCTCTTCACTCTGATGCACGATACCATGTACCGCACTGGCATCGCCTGGCAGAACAACTGCTACAATCAGCCCTGCTATACGAAGTTCTATTATGCGAGCGATATGGATTTCTCACAGGTATTACCGTGGTTACCAGGGGAAGTAGGTTAAATTAATCTTGCGGATTAGAGCGTGAAATGAAATATCTGTTGAGAGATTTTTCGTGCTACGGAGATGATATCATATAACCGCAAACAGCGCGGTCGAAAATATTTTTATAATCTCTTCATAAAAAGTTTACGAAAATTATTAGCACTCACTCTTGACGAGTGCTAATAACTGTGTTATAACATTTACATCAAACAAAACAATACCCCGAGAACAGAAATTCCGTTCCCGGTTTTCATGAAAGGAGAGATGTATTATGTTGATGCCCAGTATTTTTGAAGATGATTTTATGGATGACTTTTTCGGAGTTCCGGCAAGAGGACGCAGGAGAGAGGATGTGACCGGTTCTCTGATGCAGACCGACGTGCAGGAGAATGAGGCAGGCTACACCGTGACCATGAACATCCCCGGTGTGAAAAAAGAGGATGTAAAGGCTGAATTAAAGGACGGTTACCTCGTAATCAGCGCTTCCGTCAATACCTCTGATGAGGAGAAGACACAGAACGGCAAATATATCCGCCGCGAGCGCTACCAGGGAAGCTGCTCCAGAAGCTTCTACGTCGGTAAAGACCTCAAACAGGAGGATATCAAGGCGAAATTTGAGGACGGCACTCTGAAGCTGTCCATCCCGAAGAAGCAGGCTATTCCGGAGAAAAAGGAAAGCAACTATATTGAGATCCTGTAATGGATGCTTTTTGAAAGCCCTGAAAAATGAATCATTGACAAAGACCCCGCGGAGCATATTGACTGGCAAAAGCCCCGCGGGGTTTTTGCGTTTCCATGAAAACAGAATAATTTGCCTCCTTTTACAGATAATAGAACTGGAAATGCTGCGTTTTAAGGCTGCCGGATTTCACGCAGCCTGCAAAGCCAGCATCCTTATTTCAGAGAAAAAGAAAAAGAATACCGGATATAAAAGGAGGAACAGGATGAAAGATACAGGTATCGTGCGCGCCGTGGACGGGCTGGGACGGTTGGTAATCCCCAAGGAAATCCGCAGAACCTACCGCATCAAGGAGAATGATTCCATGGAAATTTATACCAACCAGGAGGGCGAGATTATTTTAAAAAAGTATTCCCCGATCGGGGAGCTTTCCACGTTCGCGAAGGAATATGCGGAGAGCCTGGCCCAGGTCAGCGGTCATGTGGCGGCAAGCACGGACAAGGACAGTGTGGTGGCGGGGTCGGGTGGCCTGAAAAGCATGCGCGGCATGGAAATCAGCGACGCGCTGGAGGAGCGCATGAACCGACGCGAGAGTGTCATCGCGTCAAAAGGCGAGGACTCCTATGTACCGATTTTGAAGGAAATGCCGGGAGAGGCTGAGAGTGTGGCGGTCAATCCCATCCTTTCTGCGGGGGACGTAGTGGGAAGCGTTTGCCTGATCGGTACGAAAGAAGGAGAGAAGTTAGGCGAGGTGGATCAGAAGCTGATTCAGGCCGCTGCCGTTTTCCTGGGAAAACAGATGGAAGTATGAGTAGATTGTGCTTTTTCTCTTATGGGGGAAAGCAAAGCTTTCACCAGCGGCGTTTAAGTAACGCATATAAGTAAAATAGAGGTTGCATTCGCGGTCAAATCAGTATAAAATTAAGAAAGTATTTTATTTGAAAACCCGGGATAAGTTCATACAGGCTGTTTTTACGACAGCGGTATTCATACGTAATCCCGGGTGTTTTCCGGAGGTTTTATACGTGAAGATTATCGTGGCAGGAGACGGAAAGCTGGGTTCAAGCGTGACCCGGCAGCTTTCTTTGGAGGGGAATGATCTGACCGTGATTGATCGCAAGGCTTCTGTGCTGGAGAGCAGCGAGGGGCGCTATGATGTGATGAGTATCCAGGGCAACTGCGCGGCGATGGATGTCTTAAACCAGGCAGGCGCGAAGACGGCGGATCTTCTGATTGCCGTGACAAACAGTGACGAGGTCAATTTGTTATGCTGTCTGACGGCTTCCGGCATGAACCCGGACATACATACCATCGCCAGAATACGCAACCCCGAGTATCAGGAGCAGATTTACAGAATGCGCGATATTTTTGCCCTGTCCATGACGGTTGATCCGGACAGACAGACAGCGGTGGAGATGGAGCGTCTTTTAAAATATCCAGGCTTTCTGCAGCGGGAACCGTTTGCTCACGGCAGAGTGGAGCTTGTGGAGTTAAAGATCGAGAAGGGCAGCAAGCTCTGCGATGTGGCCATGAAGGATCTGCACCGCACGGTCAACTGTAATGTCTTAATCTGCACCGTGGTGCGCAATGGCGCAGCACTGTCCCCGGACGGTAATTTCGTCTTAAAGGAAGGAGATCGCGTCTTTATCACCGCGGCCACCAATGAGCTGTCAGCTTTGCTTAAAAATCTGAATATCCTGACCCACAAGGTCAGAAGTGTCTTAATCTGCGGCGGCAGCAGATTTGCCGTTTACTTAACGAAGCTTTTGCAGAGAAGCGGCATCGGCGTCAAGATCATTGAGAAGGATCAGGCCAGATGCGAATATCTGGCGGAAATTCTGCCCAAGGCGGAGATCATCTGCGGCGACGCGAGTAAGGATTTCCTGCTCGAGGGCGAGGATATTTCGAGTTATGACGCGGTCATCAGTGCTACCGGCTTAGATGAGCTGAATATGATTATTTCCATGTACGCGATCCACTGTGGTGTTCCGCAGGTGCTGACCAAGTTGGGCCGCGGCATGGAGGTCAACGGCAGCATTATCAGCAGTATGAATCTCGGCAGTACGATTATTCCCAAGGATCTGTGCTGCAATAATATCGTCCGCTATGTGCGCGCCATGAAAAATCAGACCGGCGCGGCCCTGGCGGTTTATTCAATCGCCGGAGGTCAGGCGGAGGCAGTGGAATTCAAGATCGATGAAACCTGCCTGCACTGCGGCGAGCCGCTCAAAAAAATCAAAACCCGCAAAAATGTCCTGGTGGCCTGCTTATCAAGAGGCACTTACACGGAGATACCCAATGGAGATACCTGTTTTCAGGTTGGCGATATCGTGGTTATCGTGGTCAGCGGCGGCGGTGTGATTTCCGATTTCAATGAAATATTTGTGTGACGGGGATTTGCCATGAATTATAAGATGATCGGAAAATTTATCGGGCAGATCCTGATGCTGGAAGCGATATTCAATGCGGTCCTTTGCTTTGCGGCTACGATGGTACTGACATTTCTCGTGGGTATGGCGCTTTATCTGTTCGGCCGGGGCAGCAGGAGCGTATTTCGGGCCAAAGAGGGTCTGGTCTGCGTGGGCTTAAGCTGGATTGTCATGAGCCTTTTGGGCTGCCTGCCGTTTTATCTTTCCGGTGAGATTCCGCAGTATATTGACGCGTTTTTTGAGATTGTGTCCGGCTTTACCACAACGGGAGCATCCATTTTAGAGGATGTGGAGGCGCTTTCCAACAGTATGCTTTACTGGCGTTCCTTCAGCCACTGGGTCGGCGGCATGGGTGTGCTGGTATTTCTGCTGGCTTTTATGCCGAGCAGAGAAGAAGGCGGCTTTACCACGCATCTGTTAAAGGCGGAGAGTCCTGGTCCGAATGTGGGGAAGCTTGTGCCGAAGATGAAGGATACGGCCTCGATTCTCTATATTCTGTACTGTATTCTGACGCTGCTGGATTTTATTTTTCTTCTGGCCGGCGGTCTGGATCCCTTAAGCGCGATCTGTATTGCCTTCGGCACGGCGGGTACCGGCGGCTTTGGTGTGAAGGCGGACAGCATCGCGGGCTACAGCCCTTATATTCAGAATGTCTGCACGGTTTTCATGCTGCTGTTCGGCGTGAATTTCAGCTGCTATTATCTGCTGACGCTGCGCAAATTTAAGGATGTATTCAAGGATGAGGAGCTGCGCACCTATCTGGGGATTGTATTTGGCAGTATCGTATTGATTGTCTGGAATTTGCGCGGGTATTACGATACGTTTGCGGAGACTGTGCGCCATGCGGCGTTCCAGGTGGCCAGTATTATGACCACCACCGGTTTTGCCACTACAGACTTTGACCTGTGGCCGAATTTCTCCAAAGGACTTCTGCTGATGCTGATGATTATCGGCGCCTGCGCGGGCAGTACCGGCGGCGGCTTTAAGGTTGGACGGATGCTTTTGGTGATTAAGTCGGCCAGACGCTCCATTCAGCAGGTGGTCAGTCCCCGTAAGGTAGAGGTGGTGCGTTCCAACGGTTATAAGGTCAGCGAGAAGGTGGTCGCCAGCACGAACGCTTATCTGGCGGCTTATGTGATGATTATCATCGGCAGTTTTCTGCTAGTGTCGCTGGATGGCTTTTCCATTACGACGAACCTGTCGGCGGTTCTGGCCTGCTTTAATAATATCGGCCCCGGCTTTGAGATGGTGGGCGCGACAGGCAATTACAGCGCATTCAGCGTATTTTCCAAGCTGGTGCTGATTCTGGACATGCTGGCCGGGAGGCTGGAGATTTTCCCGATTCTGATTTTATTTTCAGGGAATACCTGGAGGAGAAGAGGGTAGATGGCCGTGAATAGCTATTCGCGGCACTACACCCGCATGCGCAAAAGCATCCGCTACGCGTCTGGCGCTGCAAAAAACGCAGCTCATCTTTTTGCTTATGAGGGTGTAGTTCCTGCTTCACAGCAGCATCAGAAAGGAAAAGCAGGCTCTTACGAGCAAACTCGACGCTCCTGCTTTTCCTTTCTGATGGCCGTGAATAGGAACTTGTAGTAGGCATATCTTCTCAGAACTTTTCATACAATGGTAAAAAGTGTTCTGAGGGGATTGTGTGAAAGAATATATCGCACAACGGGCGGCAACTATCGCTGTCTATATTATAGAAAATAACGCTACGGTCAGACAAGCCGCGAAGGTCTTCGGGGTCAGCAAGAGCACGGTGCATCAGGATGTCGTACACAGACTGAGCGCGGTGAATCCGGGACTGGCGCGGGAGGCCAGAAAGGTGCTGGATGTGAATAAGAGCGAGCGTCATATCCGCGGCGGTCTGGCAACGAGGGAGAAGTACCGGCACCGGGGATGAGGATATCTGTCATACCTATGCAGGAAAGTACATTCGGTATAGATGTCAATATCGCCGTGCTGTCTGTCAGAATGGGAAGGATGTCTGACAGTGGTTTTCAGAAATGAGATGATGGACGGGAGTGATTTTCATGCCACAGGAAATGAAAACGATTGCAACCATACATACAGATTTCTCAACGAAATTTGGTGTGCCCCGGCAGAGCGGCCTGGTGGATGACTTGAAGGGCCAGATAGTGTTTGAGCCTCAGTACCGGCAGGCGGAGGCATTCCGCGGGCTGGAGGAGTATTCTCATATCTGGATTCTGTGGGAATTTTCTGAGGCAAAACGGGAGCGGTGGTCCGCCACGGTGAAGCCGCCGCGGCTGGGCGGTAAGGTGCATATGGGCGTCTTTGCCACACGTTCGCCTTTTCGTCCCAACCCGATCGGGCTCTCCTGTGTGAGGCTGGAGAAGCTGGAGTTTGATGAAAAGCTGGGGCCGGTTCTGTATGTGTCCGGTGTGGACATGGTGGATGGAACGCCTGTCTATGATATCAAGCCTTACCTGCCTTATACAGATGCGCATCCTCAGGCAAGGAGCGGATTTGCAGGAAATGTTGCATCACATGCACTGGAGGTCCATTTTCCGGCGGAGGAATTGCAGAAATTCCCGTTTGAGAAGCGTGAGGCGGCCTGTGAAATTCTCAGGCAGGACCCGAGGCCGATTTATCGGAAAAGCGAGGACCAGGTGTTCAAGCTGGAATTCGCGGGATGGGATATTCATTTCACGGTGGATGGAGATGTGCTGACAGTGGTGGAAGTGGTGAAAAGACGGGAGTATTGACGACTATGCCGGGAGCTTTGGCTGAGTTATCATGAATGACCATATGTCGACTACATTCTGTTTGAATCGTGAGGAGTGCAGGTATTCCTTCCTTGCGCGATCATGAGAGGCTGGAGCAGTTTTGGAAAACAGGAACTGAAACGGCGCGAGTCCATGAGGGCTGTATTATATAGATTAGCGTGTTCGTTTCAGGAATATAGTATATTTACACTTTGACAATTTTACAGTAGAATAGAAAAAGCCTGATATTTGCTTTATCATGTACTTGAGGAGGAATGTATGAACAAACGGGAAATGGTCATTGTACTGGATTTCGGCGGACAGTATAATCAGCTGGTCGCCCGCCGCGTGCGGGAGTGCAGCGTGTACTGCGAGATTTATTCCTACAAAACCGATATCGCCAGGATTAAGGAGATGGCTCCGAAGGGTATCATCCTGACCGGCGGCCCCAACAGCTGCTATGAGGAGGGTGCTCCGACCTACAGCCGGGAGCTTTTTGAACTGGGAATACCGGTGCTGGGGCTTTGCTATGGCGCACAGCTGATGCAGCATATTCTGGGCGGCAAGGTGGAGCGGGCTGAGAAGCGTGAGTATGGTAAGACAGAGATCACGGTGAATACCGACTGCGCGCTGTTTCAGGGCGTGCAGGAGCATACCACCTGCTGGATGAGCCACTTCGATTATATTTCCCGTCTGGCCGATGGCTTTGTCTCTGTAGGACATAGTGCTGATTGCCCGGTAGCAGCCTGCGAGAATACGGACCGTGCTCTTTACGGTATCCAGTTCCATCCGGAGGTATTACATACCCCGGAGGGCACGAAGATGCTCTATAATTTCGTGCGCGGTATCTGCGGCTGTAAGGGCGACTGGAAAATGGACGCCTTTGTGGAGCAGTCGGTGAAGGCAATCCGTGAGAAGGTCGGCGACGGCAAGGTTCTCTGCGCCCTCTCCGGCGGTGTCGATTCCTCCGTGGCAGCGGTGCTGCTCTCTAAGGCAGTAGGCGACCAGCTCACCTGCGTCTTTGTGGACCATGGCCTGCTGCGCAAAAATGAGGGCGACGAGGTGGAGGCGGTCTTCGGCTCCTCCGGTAATTATGACCTGCACTTTATCCGTGTCAACGCCCAGCAGCGCTTCTACGACAAGCTGGCCGGCGTCACAGAGCCTGAGCGCAAGCGCAAAATCATCGGCGAGGAATTCATCCGTGTCTTTGAGGAAGAGGCTAAAAAGATCGGCGCCGTGGACTTCCTTGTGCAGGGTACCATCTACCCGGATGTGGTGGAGAGCGGCCTCGGCGGCGAGTCCGCCGTCATCAAATCCCACCACAACGTGGGCGGCCTCCCCGACTACGTTGATTTCAAGGAAATCATCGAGCCCCTCCGCGACCTCTTCAAGGATGAGGTCCGCAAGGTCGGCTTGGAGCTCGGCCTCCCGGAGTACCTGGTCTTCCGCCAGCCCTTCCCCGGCCCCGGCCTCGGCATCCGCATCATCGGTGAAGTGACCGAAGAAAAGGTCCGTATCGTTCAAGACGCCGACTTCATCTACCGCGAGGAAATCGCCAAAGCCGGTCTGGACAAGGAGATCAGCCAGTATTTTGCTGCTCTGACCAACATGCGCTCTGTCGGCGTCATGGGGGATGAGAGGACGTATGACTATGCTGTGGCGCTGCGCGCTGTCAAGACAGTAGACTTCATGACAGCCGAGTCGGCGGAGATCCCCTACGAAGTCCTGAACCGGGTGATGAACAGGATTATCAATGAGGTGAGAGGGGTTAACAGGGTGCTGTATGATCTGACGAGCAAGCCGCCGGGAACGATTGAACTGGAATAGAAAAGAGAATGTCCGGAACGCCTTATTTTATAAGGAATCCGGGCATTTTTATATGCCGTTTGAGTGCAGATTGCTTGCAAAATGTGTTATCACAGTGTTATCAGATGTTGCCAAAGTGTTGCCAGTGCCTTATGGGTAGGAATATTGCTTTTTCTGATTTGCTGTGCTACACTTGATAACAATAAATATTACAAGAGATTTGTCTTCACCGAATGATCAACCAGGTGGAAATATTTGCATATGCTTATGAAATAAGAGAGCGTAATATGAAAAACAAGGTTTATGAGATTATTGAGAAAAGCGAAAACGGAAACAGACTCAGTTCGTTCTATGATGTATTGATGTTGATTACTATTATTTGTAGTCTTATCCCGTTGGCTTTTAAAACGTCAACGCCTTTGTTTGATCTGGTGGATAAAATAACGGTTACGATATTTATTATTGACTATGCGTTAAGAGAGTTCACTGCAGATCTGAAGTTGCAAAAGGGTGTTGTATCTTATGTGCTTTACCCGTTTACGCCTATGGCAATTATAGATTTGCTGTGTATTCTTCCGTCGTTTTCTGTTTTGGCGTCTGGGTTTAAGATTTTGAAAATTGTTCGCTTGTTCCGTACTTTCAGGGTATTTCGGTCTTTCAAGTTGCTACGTTATTCCAAGAGCATTACTATCATTTTGAATGTAATCCGATCCCAAAGTGCAGCATTATTAACTGTATGCGGACTAGCCTGCGGTTATGTGCTGATCTCTGCATTGATCGTATTTAACGTGGAACCTGATACGTTTAATTCATTTTTTGATGCCATCTATTGGGCTACAGTTAGTCTTACTACGATGGGCTATGGAGATATTTATCCGGTATCTACAGCCGGAAGAATTGTTACGATGTTATCCTCTTTTGTAGGTATCGCAATTGTTGCATTGCCATCCGGCATTATTACAGCTGGATACATGGATGAAATAAGAAAAAATCAGGAAGGAGACTGATATAACTGTCTATAGTGTACGGTATGTGAAAGTAAGTAAGATAGCTTGTTAGGGTTTTGATGGAGGTGAAAGCATGTCTGAAAAAAGATTGAATAATACTATATTCCTTATGTATCTTGTTACCGATAGTTACTGCAAAGCGCATAAAATTACGACAAGAGAATTTTTGGACTTAGACAAAAAATATGCCATATTAAATTACGTGTCAGAGTGTCCGGATATTTTTGACAGTATGACAGAAGGGGAGATGGTACAGGAGGTTGAGCAGTATGTTTCCTGAAATAAAAACAACTCTTTATCATGGTACAGTCTCTGAAATTACGTCTGTAGATGTAAATGCCGGAAGAAGCCGAAAGGATTTTGGCAAGGGATTTTACATGGCCGTCACCAAAAAACAGGCTATAGGTATGATGCATAAGAAGTATCGCGAAGCAGTAAGACGGAGTGTAAATAAGGATACAACAGCATTCCGGGAGTATTTATATGAGATCGAGTTAGACCCTCAGATTTTAGGAAACCTCAATGTTAAGATATTTCAGAATGCTGATATAGAGTGGCTTGATTTTATTCTGATGTGCAGATATAAAGGCGGCATGCCTCACGATTATGATATGGTGATTGGGGCTACAGCGGATGATGATACTGCATTGTGCCTGAAGGTTTATGAAGAAGGAGCCTATGGCGAGAAAGGAAGTATTCAGGCCAAGCGGATTTTGCTTCAAAATCTGGAAGTGGAGAATCTTGGAATTCAGTATTATATAGGAAAGCAGGAAGTTGCAGATACTGTGATAAAAAGTATTCGGGAAATAGATTGGCGGTGAGTATTGTATGACAGAGGGAAAAGCTCGGGTTACGTTAGGACTTTCGGTTGTGACAATTACAAAATATCTGATGGAGCGTTTTCATCTATCACATGAAGATGCTTATAAGAAACTGATTAATACAGATTTCTTTGAGCGCTTGAATGATCTTGAAACAGGTTTGTATTTAGAACCTGATCAGTATCTGTGTAAGGCATGCGTTCTGGAGCTGGAACAAGGAAAGGCTGCTATGTATGACTTTATCAACAAGGAATAGGGTTGATAACACTTTCGTGATAACAAAATGATAACATCAGTCTGGACAGACCATAGAGAGTGGATAGCTGAGAACAGATGAAATCAAATGGAGACAAATAACCAATACAAAAAATGTATAGAACTCGATTTTAGTTTGCAAATTGGAATAGGAGCATTAATAATGGGAAATAGAAAAGAATCTAATTACGCAGTTGCATGTGTCAATGAATTTGGCAGACAGAAGAACTTATCTCCGAAGGAGTCCTATCTTTATTTAGTGAACTTTAAAGGTATAGAATTTTTGAAGGACTTTTATGATGTTGAGCATTTGCTCTCCTTTGAGGATGTCGTGGAAGATCTGGCAAAGATATGCCGAAATAATGGGGGTGCGATCTTATGATTCTTTATCATGGCTCAAATATTGAAATAGAGAAGATTGATCTGAAATTATGCAGGCCATATAAGGATTTTGGACGAGGTTTTTATCTTACTGCCATTGAAAGCCAGGCAAGAAAAATGGCTTTACGTACATCCAGAATTTACGGTGGGAAGCCGGTGGTTTCTGTTTTTGAATATGAGCAGCCTGAAAATGTATGGATTAAAATATTTGACAGGCCTGGAGAAGAATGGGCGAAATTTGTTATGAACAACAGGAATAGGGATTATACTGATTTCGGTAATGAATTGTGTAATCATGACTGTAAATATGATATCGTGATTGGTCCTGTGGCGAATGATGACTTGGCGATGCTTTTCAGACAGTTTTCCGCCGGAAATATTTCTATAGAAAGAATGATCGCTGAAATGGAATACAAAGAATTGACGAACCAGTATTCTTTTCATACAGAAATAGCTACGAGAAGTTTGATAAAGGCAGGTGTTCTGGTATGACTAAGCAGGAGCAGTTAATAGAGTATATAACGCAGGATATTCTGGCATATCTGATGGAAGAGAAGGATATAGACTGGCCGGAAGCCATGCGTATATTTTATTCTTCGAAGACATATGAAAAGCTGTATGATGTAGAAACGGGGTTGTATCTTGAGTCGTCTGCATATGTTTTCGGCATACTTATGGATGAGTTAAGGTACGGGAAAATTATTCAGAATGAGATTTGAAATCATGCAAGCCACCAGCTTCAACTCCGAATGAGTTTCAAAACCGGCGACTTGCCTGACAGATATTCGAGATGAATCAAAAATGAGTGGCTACATTTTGGCTACAAAAACTATGCGGACGAACCGGAATGTCCAAATAAATCATCAAAATTCGGACAAAATGCGCATTAATAATGCGTTTTATAACCTTTCGTACGATTGTAAAAGACGAGTTCGAATAGTCAACTTAACCGCAGAAATGCTTTATCTAAAGGCGTTTCTGCGGTTTTATTTTGTTCCGTGATGGCAGGGTGATGTTATTTACATATGGGCAGCAGACATTTAGAAAAAAATCTAAATACTTTTTGACAGTTCAATTCGAGCCGGGTATACTGTATTTAGAAAAAAACTAAATACCAATCGTGTGTCCTGATGAAAGAATAAAGCCAAAGGGCGGCAAAGTGCTTGGTGAAGGGAGGTGGAAACAGTTGGGCTTTGCAGAAACATTCAAAGCGCTGTCCGATCCGGTACGGCGGGATATCCTGGATTTATTAAGAAAGGAGAGTCTCTCCGCAGGGGAGATCGGAAGCCATTTTGACATGACCGGAGCGACGATTTCATATCATTTGCGTATTTTAAAGGAAGCCGGGCTGGTCAAGGAAAACAGAGTTAAAAATTATATTTATTATGAATTGAATACCTCCGTGCTGGAGGAAATCATGGCCTGGCTGACAGATTTAAGGGGCGATCCGGCGCCCACTGAAGATAAGACAGGATACGGAAAGCCTGATGATGCCTTGGATCTATGACAAAATTTGTTTCGTAAGGAGAAAAGAAAATGTTGAAAAAATATCGTATGCGGATCATATTAACTTGTATTGTAATTATACTGCCGATGCTGATCGGTATTATGACTTGGGATTCGCTGCCAGAATCTATGGCGACTAATTTCGATTGGAGCGGCGAGGCAAACGGATGGAGCAGCAGGTATTTTGCGGTCTTTGGTCTGCCGTGCATGATACTGGCGTTTCACTTTCTCTGCGTTTTTTCTACGCTTCTGGATCCGAGGAAGAAGGGGATTGATTCCAAAATGCTCTTGCTGGTGTTCTGGATATGCCCGGTAGCCAGCTGGATCTGCGCGGCGGTGATTTACGCGAACGCTCTGGGCATTGCACTGGACACCCTGGCAGCTGTGGAGATTTTCTGCGGCGTTCTGTTCATTGCGATCGGCAATTACCTGCCGAAATGCAGGCAGAATTATACGGTGGGCGTGAAGCTTCCCTGGACACTTAACGATACAGAAAACTGGAATAAGACAAACAGACTGGCGGGCTGGCTCTTTGTGTTAGTTGGATTTTTGTGGATTATGGCGGTGTTTACGGGAGGAATTCTGCTTCCGACGGCGGCCACTATTCTGGCGGCGGTGATACCGGCCGGGTATTCTCTGGCGCTTTATTTGGGAAAAAGAGGATCAGAGGAATAAGCAGCTGCTCTTGTCCTGTCAAAAACAAAAATACCGCCTCTTTACATAAATGTCAGCTTAAATTATAATGATGAGAAGAAAAACTGCTTAAAAACAAATTATCTGGATAGGATAAGATAGCTTATGAGAAAACTGACTGTATTTGTCTGCCTTCTGATTTTGAGTTTGTCAATATGTGGATGTGATTCGTTTCCTGTGAGTCCGTCTGGTGTGTTATCGTCAGCAGGTTCTTCGTCTGAAGCTGATTTGGAGGAGAATGAAGATCAGGCTGATTCGGAGGAAACCAAAGATCAGACTGAGGCTCAGGAGAAAGAAGAGAGTGTTGTCATTGATGTTGAGAAAGCAGAAGAAGAGTTCCTGGAAGTTCTGGATGCATGTGCGGGTGTCTGGCCCGGTACTGCGGGGAGTTCTTTGAGAGGAATCAGAGCGGCAGGGATGCTTCTTGACTGGAGTGAGACATATGCCGACTTACTTTCTACTGACCAGATAGAACTGTTTGCTGAAAACTGGACGGACAGCTGTTTAGAGGAGGATCTGGCGAATCTTTATGAGGCGTGGGAAAGTGTGGCATATTCTGCCCGGGAGATGGCGGAGGACCCATTGAGTGAGGCTGAGCTGCTTGAGGACGCCGGGTATCAACTCCTGTATAGTGAATATCACGCAGACGCGGTTGAAATTGTGATTGAAACCATTGAAAACCTGTATTTTGGGGAAATGAACGGGGAGATCTGAGCAATCAGTTGCTTCGTGGCATAAAAGGAGGTTAAGGAATCAATGAAATATCTGGTCATCGGCGCCGGCGGAACCGGTGGTATTCTGGGATATCAGCTCACGGAGGGCGGAAAGGATGTAACGCTGATCGCGCGGGGAGCGCATCTGAAGGCTATGCAGGAGAACGGACTTACCATACATAAACTCTGGAACGGTGAGATACAAACCCTGCCAGTCAGGGCTGTCGCTGAAGAAGAGTATGAGGAAAAGCCGGATGTGATTCTGGTCTGTGTGAAGGACTATTCGTTGGACAGTGTGTATCCGCTGATCAAAAGGGTGTCCGGACCGGATACCGTTGTGATACCTATCCTGAATATCTATGGGACTGGCGGCAGAATGCAGGAGCAGCTTCCGGATATTCTGGTGACAGACGGGTGCATCTATGTTTCCGCGAGTATTGAGGCTCCCGGCGTATTGACACAGCACGGCGCCATCTGCCGCGTTGTATTTGGTGTACGGCATCAGGAGGAATACAGACCGGTTTTAAAGGAGATTGCCCGCGATTTTGAGGAGAGCGGGATTACCGCCGTCCTTTCTGAAAACATTCAGAGAGACGCGCTGCAGAAATTTTCCTATGTTTCTCCCATTGGTGCGGTTGGGCTGTATTTTAACTGTGCCGCTGGTACGATTCAGCAGGAAGGTGCACCGAGGGAAATGTTCAAATCCATGATCCGGGAAATTGTGGCGCTGGCTGAGGCGATGGAAATTCACTTCGAACAGGATCTGGTGGAGGTGAATCTGAAAATTCTTTCGGATCTGGCTCCGGAGGCGACGACCTCCATGCAGCGAGATATACTGGCGGGGAAGCCGTCAGAGATCGATGGACTGATCTATCAGGTGGTCCGACTGGGGCAGAAGTATGGAGTTCCCATGCCGCAGTATGAGATGGTCGCGGAGAAATTGCACGGCCTGTGAGTTAAAATGAAATAGGATACACATAAAGGGAAAGCAATTTCTGCCAGGTGCCGGTTTTCCCTTTTTGCCGTCTGTCTGCAGTCTGCGGGGAGAACCAAGAAAAACAGATTCTTTTGTATTATCGGGCTTCATGTAATGTCGCGTAACTGCTACAAGTGTTGGAAAAGTATCAGGTCTCATTCTGACAGCACGGACAGAATGTACTGCTCCGCCCTCCAATCACCATGCGGCGAAGAGGCGTCCCGCAGACTAGGCAAGGTTCGCCCTCATGTCCGTAAACCTGTAAAAAAGGCGTATTGCGGTATTCACGGCCCTTTGTCCTGAGATATTCTTCGGGTGTGATTTCATTTGCCTGAATGAAGAATGACAGGCGCTGCGGAATGATTGCGGCAAGACGGGTCCATTCCTCGCTGGTCAGGCTGTTGGCCGGACGCGCCGGGTATATTTTTGCAGTAAATAGAATCTCATCCGAATAGATGTTTCCAATTCCGGCGATTACGGATTGCTCCATCAGACATTCCTTGATCACCTTTTTACGCATTCCCAATCTGTCATACAGATACTTCACGGAGAAATCCGCAGACAGAGGCTCGACACCCAATTTCTCCATGCCGCTGTATGTATCTGCTTCTCCGCTGGTGATAAGCCAGAAGCGGCCGAAGCGGCGTGTGTCGGAAAACCGCAGCTCCTGGTCATTGCTCATGCGGATGATCAGGTGCGTATGTTTCTCGGCGGGGCAGTCGGGTGATGTGACCAGCAGGCAGCCTGTCATGCGCAGATGAAGGATCATTCTGTCTCCGCTTTTCAGCATGATCATCAGGAACTTTCCTTTTCGTTCTATGCGGTCGATTATCTGTCCTGTCAGACGCTGGCAGAATTCATCTGCATCTGGATGGGCTATGATGTCAGGACGATTGACCGTGATCTGTTTCATTGTCAGTTCCCGGATCTGCGGTTCTATGACTCGCTTTATGGTTTCTACTTCCGGTAATTCCGGCATATCTGTATTACCTCTCTGTGATTTATGTTTTGGTTTGCAGTTATCTGATTTATGCTTTGTTAATTTTCATAAATATTTAGTCACAAAACAGTATAGCATATTGCTTCGTGAAAGAACAGATTGAAAAATACCTGAAATGAAAAAGAAAAGACCTGTGAGCAGAGGAGGAGCGCATGACAAGAGGAAAAATCATTTACATAACGGAGAATATGCAGGTATATTCCACGATCGAATTTAACGGAGATATGTACCCTGTTGACGGAGGCCATGGAGAAGAGATTATTGAATATTTCCTGAAACGGGGCTTTCGGGACATTTATTCGTATCAGACTTATGTGAAACGAATGGATGAGCGGTACTTTGGGTATGCGCCCGAATATGGACGAGAGCTTATATATAACAAAGGGTCATACAGAGATAATCTTCTGGATTTTACTAAAAATTATACAGACTACCTATATCTGATTAATCATGCCGGACAGGATATACAGATTATATTGAAGGATGGCAAGATGACGGTTCCGGATGGTGCGTTGGCAATTGTATATTATCAGGAGCTTCGCGAAATTATCCCGGGAAGTGATACACGCAGGAGTAGCCTTCAGACGCAGAATAAACTGCTGGCATTGATGGATGACATGGATTGGGACTTATATCTGAAACAGAAAGAGTGGCTATACGCGCAGCAGACGCAGATCGAGAAGTGGTATGGCCGTGATGCGTCTGCGCTGCCTGTCGGTATCCTGAATATGATGGACAGAATTCAGGATGCCTGGGAGGAAGAAGCAGCCCGCGCCGATGCAAACGAGTGCTGGTATGAGGAAAAATGGTACGACGAGGACCTGAAAATCGCTCTTGAAGAGGCGGGTGTGGATGTGACTGCGGGGAATGCAGCAAAGCTAAAGAAGGAACGTCTGCATATTTTTGATGATAAATCGGAACGTAATGAGATGCTGGTCAGGATGGCGAGAAAGATGAGAGGTAATACCTGGATGTAAGAGAAAGGGTGTTATATATCGAAAATCAGGAGGGTGAAAGTGGGAACAAATTATTATCTGATTAGTAAAAAACAGAGAACTGATACATGAGAATTGTGTGGTTGTGAAAGATGGGCCTATCTATGAAAACGAGTATAAACTGGTGAAAACACCAGATTTGGCTTATCAGATTCATCTCAACTAATTTCGAAGAAGAATGAAAGGTAATCTCCTTCATAGAGAGTGAGCTTCAGGCCAGTGATGCGGTCTGAAGCAGTGTCGCTTTCATCACGCGGTGCGGGATGACCTGTTGAATTACCTGGAAAGTAATCTGATAACGGAGGAGTGACAGCAGAATGAAAACGGTAAGAGTTGTGGCCGCGATCATATATCATGATCGTAAGATCTTTGCGACACAGCGCGGATATGGTGAGTTTAAGGACGGCTGGGAGTTCCCGGGAGGGAAGACCGAAGCGGGCGAGACGCCGCCGCAGGCGCTTGCGCGGGAAATCCGGGAAGAGCTGGATACGGAGATTGAGGTAGGAGAATTGCTGGATACGGTGGAATATGATTATCCAAATTTTCACCTGTCTATGGACTGTTTTCTGTGCAACATAAAATCCGGAAGCCTGGTTTTAAAAGAACATGAGGCGGCCAGATGGCTGACACGGGAGGAACTGGACAGTGTCGCCTGGCTTAAGGCTGACCAGGCTTTGATACCTCTGATCAGGGATTTTCTGTGACGGGAAGCTCATATACTGTAAATGGGTTTTTCCGGTTGACATTGCTTCCGGCTCTCTTCATAATAAAAACAAAAGATTTCCAGCAACGAAACGGAGGAAACATCATGATTTTTCACGAGGAAAATAAAGCATTGGTGGGCCGGCAGCAGGGAGAGACCCTGCGGATTGAGGTCTGGGGTGAGAACTCCCTGCGCGTTCGGGCGACGATGCAGCCTGAAATCATAGACCAGGACTGGGCTTTAACCGGGGAGAATGTGCCGACGAAAGAGGTCGCATCCTTGTCAGAGACGATATCCGCGGCTAAGACAGCAGTCTCTCATGCTGAGAAAGCAGCATCATCCAAAGCCCCTGCTTCAGAAAAATGTCATGTACACATTTATAAAAAAGGCGAATGGACGGGCGAGGCAGCGCTGGGCGCGCAGGGCTGCGGCGTCATCACAAATGGGCGCGTGAAGGCAATTGTGAACTGGCGCGGCGTCATTTCCTTTTATAAAGATGATGAGCTGATCCTGCGGGAGTATTTTCGCTTTTATGACGGGACGATCAGCAGGGAAAGCTGCTGTCTGAAGGTGGTGAACCGGGAATGGAAGGCGCTCCCAGGAGGGAACCACTATGCGTTGACGGTGAATTTTGAGAGCAATGACGGCGAGAAGATTTATGGAATGGGACAGTATCAGCAGCCTTATCTGGATCAGAAGGGAAATGTTCTGGAGCTGGCGCAGCGCAATTCCCAGGTGTCCGTGCCTTTTGCCATCTCATCCTTAGGTTACGGCTTTCTCTGGAATAATCCGGCAGTCGGTGAAGTGTCCTTCGGGAAAAACAGAACCCAATGGCAGGCTTACGCTACGACGCAGATGGATTACTGGATTACAGTCGGGGATACGCCGAAGGAGCTTCTGGCTTCCTATACAAGTGTAACCGGCCACGCGCCCATGTTTCCGGAAAGCCTGATGGGGCTGTGGCAGTGCAAGCTTCGCTACCGCACCCAGGAGGAAGTGCTGGAGGTAGCCCGCAGGTATCGGGCGGAGGGCATTCAGATTGACCAGATCATCATCGACTTTTTCCACTGGACGGTGCAGGGCGACTGGAAATTTGACCCGGTCTACTGGCCGGATCCGAAGGCCATGGTGGATGAACTCCACTCTATGGGCATCCGTGTGATGGTTTCTGTCTGGCCTTCTGTGGACCGCAGAAGTGAGAATTTCTGGCCCATGATGGAGAGAGGACTGCTGATTAAAACGGAGCGCGGCGCGGCTCAGACCTATGATTATCAGGGAGACTGCGTGGAAATCGACGCTTTCAATCCCGAGGCGCGTCAGTATATCTGGGAGGTCTGCAAACGGAATTATGGCGACCTGGGCATAGACGGCTTCTGGCTTGACAATTCCGAGCCGGATTTCGGTGTGTATGATTATGACCATTATCGTTACTATGCCGGGGCGGGGCTTTCCTGCAGTAACCTGTATCCGCAGATGTACAGTAGGGCTTTTTACGACAATATGACAGCGAACGGGCAGCAGGATGCGGTTAATCTTCTCCACTGCGGCTGGGCCGGCAGCCAGAAATACGGCAATGTGATCTGGTCCGGTGACATCCCCAGCACATTTGAGGCGCTGCAGGACCAGCTGCAGGCGGGTCTGAACATGGGTCTGGCCGGGATTCCCTGGTGGACGATGGATATAGGCGGTTTCATGACAAATGATGTGAATGACCCGGATTTCAGGCAGCTTTTAATCCGCTGGTATCAGTTTGCGGTCTACACGGCGGTACTGCGGCTGCACGGAGACAGGGGCCCTTATGATATCCCGCCGTTGGATGAGCGGGACTGGGGCGGCGGTTATCTTCATACCGGGCAGCCGAACGAATTGTGGAGCTACGGGGAAGAGAATTATCAGATTATGCGCCGGTATTACGATATCCGGATCGCTATGCATGATTATATCCGGGATTTATACCGGGAGGCCCACGAGAATGGCTCGCCTTTGATGAGAACGATGTTTTATGAATTCCCGGAGGATGCAAAGTGCTGGACGCTTGAGGACCAGTATATGTTCGGGGACAGGTATCTGGTGGCTCCGATCCTGCATCTGAATGAATTCAGGCGTTCTGTTTATCTGCCGGCCGGGCAGTGGCGCCTGACCGGCAGCGGGGAGATCTTTGCGGGCAGGCAGACGGTGTCCGTGGAGGCACCGATTTCCTATATGCCTGTATTTGAAAAGATTTCCTGCAGTTAATACTGACTGGTCCTTTGACTGAGGAAAAGAGGAGGTATCTTATGAAACTGACTTTTATCGGCGCGGCTCATGAAGTCACCGGCAGCTGCACGCTGCTGGAAATCGGAGGCAAATATATTCTGATCGATTACGGGATGGAGCAGGGGACGAACCTTTTTGAGAATGTGCCTCTGCCGGTGGCGGAATCGGAGATTGACTGTGTTTTTCTGACGCATGCGCATGTCGACCACTCCGGCAATCTGCCATTGCTTTATAAAAACGGTTTCCGCGGGCAGGTGTACGCCACCACGGCCACCTGCAGTCTCTGTGAGATCATGCTGCGCGACTGCGCCCATATCCAGGAGACGGAGGCGGAATATGCCAACAGGAAATCAAAGCGGGCCGGCAGGGCAGAGACGGAGCCGGTCTATGATCTTAAGGATACAGAGGGCCTGTTAAAGCTGCTGCATCCCATGCATTACGGCCAGATTTACCGGATCAATGAGAATGTGGAGGTCCGGTTTACGGATATCGGGCATTTGCTGGGCAGCGCGGCGATAGAACTGTGGCTTTCGGAGGACGGCGTCGAGAAAAAGATCGTCTTCAGCGGCGATGTGGGTAATACGAATCAGCCCATCATCCGCGATCCGCAGACGGTGAAGGAGGCGGATTATCTGCTCATTGAGTCCACCTACGGCGACCGTCTTCATTCCGAGCGCGGCAGATATCTGGAGATTCTGACGGAATATATTCAGAAAACGCTGGACAGGGGTGGAAATGTCATTATTCCTTCCTTTGCGGTGGGCAGAACGCAGGAAATCCTGTATTTTATCCGGGAGATCAAGACGCGGCATCTGGTGCAGGGACACGACGGCTTCCCGGTCTATGTGGACAGTCCGCTGGCGGTCGAAGCGACGGGCGTTTTCATGCAGTGCGGCGTGGAGTGTCTGGATGAGGAGACGCGTGCGCTCATGGCGCGGGGGATCAACCCACTCGTGTTTGACGGGCTGCGCCTGAACGTTACGACGGAGGAATCCGTTGCACTCAATACCGATCCGGAGCCGAAGGTTATCCTTTCCGCCAGCGGGATGTGCGACGCCGGCCGTGTCCGTCACCATCTGAAATATAATCTGTGGCGGAAGGAATGCCTGATTCTCTTTGTGGGCTATCAGGCAGCCGGTACATTGGGCCGTATTATCTATGACGGCGCGAAGCATGTGAAGCTGTTTGGGGATGATATCGCAGTCAACGCGGAGATAGGATTTTTGCCGGGCGTGAGCGGTCACGCGGATAAGGAGGGGCTTTTAAACTGGCTGAATGCCTTTGAGAAAAAGCCGGGACAGATTTTTGTCAATCACGGTGACCCGGATGCCTGTGAGGCCTTTACGGATTGCCTGACACAGGAGTACGGTCTGAACGCGTACGCACCTTATTCCGGGACGGAATATGATCTGGCAGCCGGTGAATTTATCAGACTCACAGAGGGAGTACCCTGCCAGAAAAAGACGGCGCAGCAGTCTGCGGGCGCGGCAAAGGCTGCGTCGGCTTACAGTACATTACAAAAAGCCCTGCAGCATCTGGAGGATGCTTCGAAGGGCTGTGAAGGCATGGCTAATAAAGATCTGTTAAAGTATGCGAAAATGATTGAGAATCTGGCAGAGCAGATGAGAAAGTAACCTGTTCATTCCGACATTTGACGGCGCAGGCAGACGGATGATGTATGAACTAAGCGGGTGATGAGCGGCAGCAGCTATCTGATTTCAGGCTTAAAAAGCAAGGTGTACTGCAATCGTCTCTGCCAGAAGCCGCATCCCTGCCTCGTCCTTATCATCAAAACGGGCCGGAATCGGGCTGTCGATGTCGATCACGCCAAAAATTTCGTCTTTTATAAAAATCGGTGTGACAATCTCCGAGGAGGAGTTTAAGTCGCAGGCGATATGATTGCAGCAGCGGTGTACATCGTCGACCCGCTGCTGTCTGCGTTCTCTGACCGCGGTGCCGCAGACACCATCGCCGATCCGGATGTGCGCGACCGCCGGTTTGCCCTGAAACGGGCCAAGGACGAGCGCATCATTTTTACATAAATAAAAGCCGGTCCAGTTGACATCGTCCAGATACAGGTTCAGCAGCGCGGATATATTGGATAAAGCCGCGTACAGATCGTCCGTTTCCCTGCATATATTCACGATGTGCTGTGCCATCTGCGCGTACATTTCCTCTTTTGTATGAAATTCTGATACTGTGATGTCCATGATGATTTCTCCATATAAGCCGGTTTTTATATTGCGGGAAACAGAGCATTCCCTTTGTTTATTCACACGAAGCAGCAGTGCCTTTGACTTCTGATGTTAATGTCAGCCATCAGACGGCTGCGGTTTTGCCGGATGTGCGATGGGATGCAATCCTGCAGATGATCTCCCAGATCAGTGCCATGGCAAAAGTCAGGACCACGCCCCAGAACACATCGATCACCGAGTGCTGCTTGATAAATAAGGTGGCGACCGGAATCAGAAATACCAGAATCCAGGACAGCGTTTTAATCAGGCGGCTGTGCTTAAAATTCTTGTAGCGGATAATGACCATGTGCGCTGCTACAGTGGTGGAAACATGGATGGACGGACAGACGTTGCAGGGTGGGTCGATGGAACGGACAGTCCGTACCAGCCAGGCACAGAAGTTATGGGAGGTGATTTCCTGGCGCAGTTCGAGACCGTTTGGCCAGATTGCATAAATAAACAGGCATACGGTTCCTCCCACGAAGATCAGGAAGTTGTAGCGCAGGTAGGAATCCCGGTCTTTGATCATGAAATAAAGGAAAAACAGAGGAATCCAGGCATACCAGATAAAATAAGGGATGACGAAATACTCATTAAAGGGAATGAGGTCATCTAAAGAAGTGTGCAGATAGTATTTCGGCTCTGGCTCAAATAACTCCAGAATGCCGAAGCCAGCCAGAAATACCAGCGCGTAAAGGCCGGCGAGACAGTAGCGGTGGGATTTGACCCAGGTGGTGATTTTATTCATATGTATGTATTCCTTATCTATATGCTTGATAGATGTTGAAAGGCCGGTACGGCACGGGGTAAGACTAAGACGTTTTTTATGTTACGGGCTAAGACTCGAAAAGTCAGCCCTATCCGCACATTATAGCAGAATGCCCATAGGAAAACTATTAATTATTTCTAAACTTTCCGTGTTGCTTTTCATTGCTTTTCCATATACAAAGTGATATAATCTTGCTCGGGTTCGGCGCTTTAACGCGTTGAATGCCAAAAGAAAGCGGAAGCGGGCTTTCTGCAGGCTGAAAGCGCCAATAGGCGATGACCGGGCCAAATCAAGGAAAAATGAGGGAAAGAGTAATGACGGAAGACAAAAAATTGAACATGCCGCAGTCGATCATTTTACTGTTAATGATTATTGGCTCGGTGGCAGTATGCATTCGCTTAAAAACCGGCGGACCGATGATCGGCCTGTTTTTCAGCTGGATCATCATTTACCTGTTCTGCCTGGTGTTGAAGATGGATTATGCGAAGATCATCGGCGGCGCCTATGACGCGGTGCGCGTGGTGGTTCCCACGCTCATCCTGCTGATGGCGATCGGCGTGATGATCGGTACCTGGCTGCAGAGCGGCACCATCGCTACAATCATTGTAGGCGGCCTGCAGCTGATCAATCCGACCTGGCTGCTCCCGCTGACACTGATTTTCTGTGCGGTTTTAAGCCTGGTCACAGGTACTTCTTATGGTTCCGTGGGAAGCGCGGGCGTAGCTATGATGGCGATTGGAAATGCAATGGGAATCAATCCCGGTATGGTAGCGGGCGCGGTCATCTGCGGCGCCATGTTCGGTGATAAATTAAGCCCCCTTTCCGATACGACCAATCTGGCGCCGGCGGTGGCGGGCTCCAAGCTGGGCGATCATGTGAAGTCCATGCTCTGGACCACGCTTCCCGCTTTTATCGTGAGTCTTGTGATTTTCACGGTGCTGGGCATTCAGCAGACCAGCGGCGGTTACGCCGCGGGCGATCTGAGTACTTATATTGAGGCGCTGAAGGGGGAATTTAACTTGGGAATTGTAACGCTTTTACCTGCGATTTTGCTGATTATCCTGCTTTTGCTGAAGGTGAACGCTGTTGCTGCCCTGGGGCTTTCCAGCTTTGCGGCGGGCCTGGTTTCCTTCTTCTATCAGGGGATTGGCTTAGCCAGCATTATCAAGGTGGCTTACAATGGCTATTCCACCAGCATTGAGGTGGGTATCCTGCAGACGATTTTAAACAGAGGCGGCATGAGCAGCATGCTGCAGTATGTGGCAATCATCAGCTTTGCGGTCGGTATGGGCGGCATGCTGGACAAGCTGGGTGTGCTGGACAACATTCTGCAGGCGATTGTGGGTCATATCAAGAGCGACGGCTCCATGATCGTGGCGACTCTGCTGGTAGGCTATGTGACGAGCATCGTCAGCTGCTCCCAGCCCATGGCGCATGTTCTGACCGGACGCCTGATGGCGCCGATTTTCAAGGAGCGCAAGGTGGCGCCGGAGATTCTTTCCAGGTCGTTGGAGGACGCCGGTACATTAGCGGGTCCGATGATCCCCTGGCATGGCTACTGCGTATACATGTCGGGTACCCTGGGAGTCGCCTGGGCGGCATTCTTCCCATATCTGTTTTTGCTGTATCTGACACCGCTTTTCAGCATTTTCTACGGTTTCACGGGTATTTCCATCAAGCATGTGGAAGACTGAAGGGAAAACAGCTGACAAAGCGAAAACAGGCATCGGTCCATTGAGAGAAAAATCAATGACCGTGCCGGGGAGTAAATCATGGCAACAAAATTAGTATTACTGGGGACAGGCACACCGAACGCCTGTCCCAATGCCAGCGGTCCTGCCTCCGCCGTGGTTGTGGACGATCAGGCCTATCTGGTGGATTTCGGACCGGGAGTGGTCCGGCAGGCGGCGAAGGCCTATCGCAAGGGGATTGACGCTCTGAGACCGGACCGGCTGACGGTGGCTTTCTGCACACATCTGCATACGGACCACACGGCCGGGTATCCGGATCTGATTTTTACTCCGTGGGTGCTGGAGCGCAGGAAACCGCTTCAGGTGTACGGACCGAAAGGCATCCGGCACATGACCGATCATATCCTGGCAGCCTATGAAGTGGATATTGATTTCAGGCTGCATGGCTTTGAGCGGGCCAACGAAGTGGGCTATCAGGTGCAGGTGACGGAGATTGAGCCGGGTGTGGTTTATCGGGATGACAAAGTGACAGTGGAGGCTTTTTTAGTCAGTCACGGCACACTTTTAAGCTATGGCTATAAATTTACCACCGCGGATAAGGTCATCGTGATCAGCGGAGATACCGCGCCGCTGGAAATTGTTGCTGAGAAAGCAAAGGACTGCGACATTCTGCTGCATGAAGTGGAGTACTCCGCCGGTATTGCGGCCCGGGAACCCAAGTGGCAGAAATATCACCGAGAGGTGCATACGCTGAGTGTGGATCTGGCTAAGGTGGCCCAAAAGGCGCAGCCGAAGCTCTTAGTGACCTATCACCGCATTTATCACATGGAAATCCAGGACAATACGAAGAATTTAGATGCTGAGATGGCCTGGAGGTGTGATGTGATTTTACAGGAGATTAAAGACGCCGGGTATGACGGGAAGGCTGTAAACGGCCAGGACCTGGATATTTTTGAGTAAAAGAAAAGAAACCTGTACTTTTATAAGATAAGGCGTGAATGTTTCGGGCGGCCATAAAAGAGTGGATGTCCGGAGAAATCGAATGAACCAGAAAACGGGGACTATCCTGAAACGAATAGTCCTCGTTTTTTGCCTGAATGATTTGCTGCAGCAGGAATGACCTGCTGAAATATGTTATACGGCCGGATTATGTGCGTTTCTGGCTTTCACCGACCTTGGCGCTGACACCGATGTTTCTTTTCGGCTCCTGGCCGTGTTCACAGCATCGGCCTGGCGCTCTTTTAAGTTCATAATCAGCATCTGCAGGCGGTTCTCGATATTGGCGAAGCTCACGTCCGGGTCATAGTCTAGACAGAGAATCTGTGCGTCCTGATTCAGATCCTTTAATTTCTTTTCTACCCCGCGGCGCTCGACAGGGTTGGGCAGGCCGCCGAAGGGCTGCAGGATGATGAAGGCCTTGCAGCCCTCCTTCGCGTGGTGCAGAATTTCTCCCGGAATAATAATTCCCTCACCGGAGTCGTAGGTCCGGGGAATAACCGGGTCGCTTTCGTCCGCAATTTCAGGCAGACGGGTGGCTGGTTTATACAGCGGGTGTGCCGCTGCGATTTTGTCCGTCACGTTGTGCGCATATTCAAAGACGATGTTGGTCAGGCGGTTAAAGGTCTTTTCCTGCGTCGGTTTATGTACATGGTACTCCTTTACCTGCTCGTCCTTGAAAAAGTAGGTCTTGCGGATGACGTCGGTCATGCGAGCCTCGATGATTTCCAGGCCGTTTTTCTCTAAATAGCGCTCAATCTCGTGGTTGGCGCCGGGGTGGAAATTCAGAAGGTATTCGCCTACAATCACGACCGTGGGTTTTAAATTCGTGCGGTCGTAGGAGACCCCGTTCATGATCTGGATGGCCTTCTTAAAACCATTGATCTCCCCGGGAATACTGCCTTTTTCCAGTCCTTGGATGAGGGCGTCCATGGCCTTTTCAAAGGCGGCGTCCGCGCTGCCTTTTTTGAGTTCATAGGGACGCATCTTGCGCAGCAGATCTTCCAGGGCGTCGATCATGGGCAGGCCGATGGCGATTTCCGCGCTGGCTGCCAGGCTCATCCGGTAACCGGGGTGCATATTGTGGCTGTCCTTATCATCGTTGGTCAGGATCGGCACATAATCGTAGCCAGCGTCGTCTAAGGCCTTGCGCAGCAGCTCACTGTAATGCGTCAGGCGGCAGCACCCCACATATTTCGCCATGGCAATAGCTACGTTGTGATTGTCATAACGGTTGCTGTTTAAGGTTTCCAGCGCCTCGCCGATCACGATCTGGGCGGGGAAGCAGATATCGTTGTGGACATACTGCTTGCCCAGGCGGATGGCTTCCTCGCGGCCAACGTCCATAGCTACGGCGTGGACGCCCTGGCGCTTGAAGGCAGCGGCCATCAGGCGGCTGAACGCGTGCGAGGTATTGGGCACGAGGACGATCTTTTCTTTTTTGTCCTCTTTTGTAAACTTCACTTCATAAGGGTCAGGAAGCGCGTGCGTTTCAAGCTTCTGTTCCTTTGAGCGGCGCATTTCCAGTGTTTCCACAAAGGAGCGCACACGAATCTGCAAAGGCCCCTGGATGTCGCTCTCATCCAGCTTTAAAATGAGCGGCGTCTTGCCGGAAATTTCCTTCATCAGACGGATGATCTCGTCGGTCAGGTAGGCGTCGTGTCCGCAGCCAAAGCTGACTAACTGGACGTACTCCAGATTAGGGTCGGAAGCGGCCATGATGGCGGAGGAAAGCATCCGGGTGTGGTAGTTATTGACGATATCCAGCTTACTTCCCTTCAGATTCGCCTCATTGACATGGGGCAGGGAGTCGGCGGTCAGCACCGGGATTCCCCTGCTGGTGAACATGGTGGGCAGGTCGTGGTTGACCAGGGCGTCATTCTGATAGGGACGGGAGGCCAGCACCACAGCGTAGGTGCCATTGGCGCGTACCTCGTCGAGAACCTTTTGCCCGGCGGCTACCAGCTCATTGTGAAAGCTCTCCTGCGCGGCATCGCCTGCGGCAATCGCCGTTTTTGTCTGCTCCGGTGTGATGTCAAAGGTATCCTGCATCCATTTGGAGAGCTGTTTCTCCCGATCCTCGTTGTTGTACCAGTGGAAGAGCGGGGCATCAAAGGGAACTCCCCATTTCTCCTCGGGGTTGTCGGAGTTTCGCATGACGATGGGGAAGCCCTTGACCAGGCCGCACATGGATTCGCTGGTTTTCTCCGTATTTTCGCTTGGCACGGTGGTGATGGAGGGCATGAAAATGCGGTCCACCTTTTTATTCACCAGATCCCGCACATGGCCGTGCACCAGCTTGGCGGGGAAGCACTCGGTATCCGAGGTGACGGCGGAGAGGCCGTTTTCGTACATTTTGCGGGTGCTGAAGCCCGACAGGCATACGTCGAAGCCGAGCGACTTGAAAAAGGTAGTCCAGAAGGGCATGGTGTCCCAGAAGGACAGAACACGCGGAATGCCGATGGTAATCCCACGTTTCCCGGCCGGTTCCGGATACGGATATTCTTTGAAAAGAAGCTTCTGGCGCAGGTCGTATAAATTGGCGACCTTTGCCTTCTTTAAATTTTTTTCCTGCAGCTGCGCGCGTACCTTTTCATCCTTCGGGTCTCCTAAAATCTCGCCGCGCTCGCAGCGGTTGTTGGTCACCCAGGAGGAGCCGTTGGAGAAGGTGACGATGGTGCGTCTGCAGTGGTTGCCGCAGAAGGGGCAGGGAGAGTTGGCTTCCTGCGTGTAGGTGAAATCATCCAGCGTATCAAGGCCGATGAAGGTCCGCTCCGTACAGCCCTGTTCTTTGGCAATCAGGGCCGCGCCGATGGCGCCCATCAGGCCCGGATAGGGAGCGCGTGTGACCTCTTTGCCCAGGTATTCCTCCATGGCACGCAGCACCGCGTCGTTGCAGAAGGTTCCGCCCTGCACGACGATTTTGTCGCCCAGGCTGGTCAGATTTGACATGCGGATGACTTTGGTAAAGACATTCTGGATGATGGAACGGCACAGGCCGGCCATGATGTCGGCGGGCTTTTTACCGTCGCGCTGCTCGGTGATGATGCTGCTGTTCATGAAGACGGTGCAGCGGCTGCCAAGAGAAGCGGGATTCTCAGCCGAGAATGCCTCCGAGGCGATATTTTCCACCGGAATATGTAAGGAATGTGAAAAATTCTCTAAAAAGGAGCCGCAGCCGGAGGAGCAGGCTTCATTGACCACAATATTGGTAACGATGCCGTTGTCGAGCCAGATGGCCTTCATGTCCTGGCCGCCGATGTCCAGAATAAAGGTGGCGTCCGGTACATATCGGGTGGCTGCCTTCGCGTGGGCGACGGTCTCCACACAGTGACACTCTGTGGAAAACGCCCGGTGGAAGAGCTGCTCGCCGTAGCCGGTGGTGGAAACGCCCAGAATATCCAGCGTCGCACCCGCCTTCCGATAGCGGTCGCGCAGGGCAATCAGCGCGTTTTTAGCCACAATCAGAGGCTCTCCCTCATTGGGAGAGTAGAAGGAATCAAGCAGCTTTTCATTCTCATCCAGCAGGGCGAATTTGGTGGTAGTGGAGCCGGAATCGATGCCAAGGTATGCGCGTACAGTCTCGCCAGGCTTTGGCGTATGGGGCTTAAATTCCGGGAGCGTATGTCTTTCCTGAAAATCAGCCATCTCCTTTGCATTGGCAAAGAAGGGCTTGCCGCTTACGGAGGCGTCCACGCCCTTTTTCTCAAGCTCGGAGAGCTTTTCTAAAAGCTGGTTTAACTGTACCGGTTTGCTGTCGGCGCAGAGTCCCTCCAGGGAGAGGGCCGCGCCATGCGCGATGACGAGTTCCGGATGGTCCGGCAAAAGGATTTCTTCTTCCTTTAAGTTGAGGCGCTCCGCAAACACGCGCACCAGAACCGGGTTGAAGGTCAGCGGTCCGCCCTCAAAGGCAACGGGCACTTTGAAATCCAGGCCCTGCGCCAGGCCGCCGATGGTCTGTTTGGCGATGGCGTGGAAGGAAGAGAGTGCCAGATCCGCCTTGGAGACGCCTTGGTTTAGCAGCGGCTGGATGTCGGTTTTGGCGTATACGCCGCAGCGTCCGGAAATATCATAGACGCATGTCCCTTCAGCTGCCAGCGCGTTGAAATCCTCCACACTGACATTTAAAATAGAAGCAACCTCATCGATGAAAGCACCTGTCCCTCCGGCACAGGCTCCGTTCATCCGCATATCGGCCACTTCCAGATTGTCTGTATTTGTATCATGTCTGAAAAAAATAATCTTGGCATCCTGTCCGCCTAACTCGACGGCAGTGCCGACGTCCTGAAAGCGGTCCCGTAAGGCGACGGCGTTGGCCACCACTTCCTGGATATAGGAGACGCCCAGAGCCTCCGCTAAGGGCTTGGCTCCGGAGCCGGTCAGCACAAGTCTGACTTCAGTGTCGGCTGACTGCAGGGCAAGTCTGCGCAGCTCCTGATAAACGCTTTTCGCCTGTCTGGCGTGATGACGCTGGTAGTTGGAGTACAGGATGTCATGGCTTTCGGCATCCAGCACCACGACCTTGGTGGTGGTGGAGCCGATATCCACACCCATCAGAATCTTCTTTGGTTCTTTGGTATCATTTTTGTTGTTTCTCTGCATACTTTGTACTTCTCTTTATCTTCATCTATCGGTAAATGATAGATCCGGCAGTTATCTTAAGAAAAACTTAAAAAATCGGATTCATTTGGGAGACATTGTAACACTTTCTTTTTTGTGATACAATAGTTGGGCACATTAAAAAAGTGTAAAACATTTATGAGCTGAGACGGAGTAAATACAGTGAAAACATCTGAAGAGCTGAGAACAATGCTGAAAGCCATCGATCACAGAGGCTATCCGGCATATAAGGAATTAAGAGGGCAGTATGATTTCCGGGACTATGTCCTGTCCATCGACCATGTGCAGGGCGACCCATTCGCCGCGCCGTCCCGCCTGTCCGTAATCGTTTCAGGGAAAAAAGCGGGCTTTCCATCGGCATATTATGATACTTATGAAAAGAGAATCACGCTGCAGGATCATCTGACGCGCCTGTTCGGGGCGCAGTTAAATCGCGGCAGCAAGCAGGCGAACGGGTCCGGCAAGAGCGGCCTTTTAGCGGCGTCCCACTGCGGGCAGGAGGTGCTGGAGCGGACGGCTTGCCGGGTGGAGCGCGCAGGCAGCGGAACAGGAGCGAACCAGGGTATCGCAGGCGCACGGGCAGCAGGCGCGGTACCAGTGCCTGGCACCGTGATACTTCGCTTTGAGGCGGGTTTCCCCGCGCGCGGTCGTACCATTGACTCACATGAGCTGGAGAAAATGCTTTTCGACATTCTGCCGGACTGTGTCAGGAACAGTCTGTATTACAGCAGAATTGATCAGAAGAGGCTTCAGGCCGCCATCGAGCTATGTGAGGATCAGCAGGCCATTCGGGAGGAGCTGCCAAAGCGGGGTCTGTGCGCTTTTATTGCCAACGGCTCCATTCTGCCCAGACAAAGCGGCGTTTCAGACAGGCCGATGGAGAAGGCTGTTCCTTTTCAATCCCCTGCCTCCATGGAGGTTACCATGACGCTTCCCAACAGAGGACGGGTCGCCGGCATGGGAATCCCGAAGGGAGTTACTTTATTTGTGGGCGGCGGTTATCACGGCAAGTCTACGGTTTTGCAGGCTTTGCAGAATGCGGTTTATAATCATATTAACGGTGACGGGCGCGAGCTGGTGATCGCGGATGAGAGTGCGTGGAAGCTGCGCAGCGAGGACGGGCGCAGCGTCACTGGCGTGGACATTTCCCCGTTCATCCGCCAGCTTCCCGGCGGCAGAGATACAAAACACTTTTCTACGGAAGATGCGAGCGGTTCCACTTCGCAGGCGGCCAATCTGATGGAGTGCATGGAGAGCGGCAGCAGCCTGATTTTAATTGATGAGGATACCTCCGCAACCAATTTCATGATCCGCGATAAGCTGATGCAGGAGGTGGTATCGCCCAAAGAGGAGCCTATCATTCCCTTCATCGAGCGGGTGCGCAGCCTGTATGAGGATTTCGGAATATCCTCCATTATCGTGGCGGGCAGCTCCGGTTCCTATTTTCATGTGGCGGATCATATCATTCAGATGAAGGAATATGTTCCGATTGATATTACCGAAAAGGCGAAGGCCGCGGCCGAGGCGTTCCCGGCCTTTTCAACGAAGCAGGATCGTTTCCCGGCGTACGCGCTTAAGCGGATGCCGAAGCCGAATATGGCGCTGAAAAAAGACGACCGTCTGAAGCTGAAGGCGATGGGGGTCAATGAGCTGTCGCTGGGCTATGACGCAGTGGAGCTGCGTTATGTGGAGCAGTTAAATGACAGCGAGCAGACGATGGCTCTGGCCTATATTTTAAAGCAGCTGGAGCTCACAGACATGAATGGGCGGCGCAGCATGCAGGAGCTGGCGGATCTGATGGAGAGGCAGCTGGATGCAAAAGGGCTGGAGAGTCTGTTTGAAGGGCAGGACGTTCGGGCTTCCTTGGCAAGACCCAGGAGACAGGAGATTTTGGCCTGTGTGAGCCGGTATCGGAAGCTGGTTATGTGAATGAAATAAGTCTGCTGTACAGAAGGTACTGAAAATGACGGATAACAGGGCGTAAAAGACTGAAAGAAAAAACGGGCGTGATCGCGAAAGAATGCGGTCTGCCCGTTTTTTGACTAAAGACGGATATTCTGGTTTTGGTCAGGAAATCGATGAACCGGAAAGAATATATTTCTCACAGGCATCATACAGAAAT
>JAJPXG010000173.1:0-1802 GCA_021205565.1 Lachnospiraceae bacterium
ATAATTTAGATAGTAGTGGAATATTATTATGGAACTTTTAAGAGAACTTTGGCCAACCATTAAGGAAACCATTCAGAGAGAATACAATATTACTGATCTGCGATACAATTTATGGATTCTGCCTCTCGAGCTGACTGACGTTGTGGAGAATGAAGTGATTATCAGCATTCCTTCTCAGAATCAGTCCTTTTTGCAGTACATGGAGGAAAATTTCAGGGAATACTTTGAACAGACAATCTCCGATCTGTTATCCATGGATTATCAGGTGACTTTTATATTGAAGGATTCGGAGTATGATCTGAAACCCTACTCTTCCGGTCAGAAGTCGTCAGATCATCCTACCACGGATAAGACAGTCTATGAAAAAGCCAGACTGAACCCCAGATATACCTTCGATACCTTTGTGGTAGGCGGATATAATAAATTTGCCCACTCCGCTTCCCTCGCGGTAGCTGAGAATCCCGGACATGTTTACAACCCGCTCTATCTTTACGGCGGACCCGGCCTGGGCAAGACCCATCTGATTCATTCCATCGGTCATGAGATTCTGAAAAATAACAGCAATGCGCATGTATTATACGTTACCAGCGAGGAATTCACCAACGAGGTGATCGAATCCATCCGAAGCGGCAACGCCTCCGCCATGACCAAGCTGCGGGAGAAATACCGCACGGTCGATGTATTGATGATCGACGATATCCAGTTTATAATAGGAAAGGAAAGCACGCAGGAGGAATTTTTCAACACCTTCAATACGCTTTACAGTGTCGAAAAACAGATCATCATCACCTCGGACAAGCCGCCCAAGGAAATGGATACCTTAGACGAGCGCTACCGCTCCCGGTTCAGCTGGGGCATGATTGCGGACATCAACATGCCCGATTATGAAACCCGCATGGCCATCCTGCGTAAAAAGAGCGAACATTTAAATAAGAAGATTGATGATTCCATCATTCAGTACATAGCCAATAATATTACCTCCAATGTCAGAGACCTGGAGGGTGCTTTAAATAAAATCCTGGCATTTTCCAGGCTGAATAACATCCCGATCACGCAGTCAGTCGCGGAGGAAGCCTTAAAGGACATGATTTCCCCTCATCAGGAGAAACAGATTACACCGGAGCTTATCCTCCAGGTGGTGTGCGATCATTATAATGTCACCGAGCAGGCCGTCCTCTCCAGTAAAAAGACCAGGGACATCGCCATGACCCGCCAGATTATCATGTACCTGTGCCGGGAGTACATCAACGATATGAGTCTGAAAAATATCGCGGAATTTCTGGGCAAAAAAGACCATACCACCATCATGCACGGCATTGAGAAGGTGGAAAACGACATGCAGACAGACGCCCGTTTCCGCAATAATATTGAAACAATCAAAAAAAAGTTGACATCATAGTGGAAATGATGTGGATAAAGGTGTACAATAAAAGAGTTGGAGTTTTTATATCAAATGGCCTTTATGGATAACTTTCCGGTTTTCAACATTTTTTCATAAACCTGTACACCGGCTTTTCCGGTTCAATTTTGCCTTTATAAAAGCGAAAACGGAGGTTTTCCACATTTCAACACCCCTTATTACGAATACTGTTAATTTTTTATTATATATATCTTTAAGCGCGGCCGTGACAGATCGCTTTGAGAAGAAAGGAAGTTATACACATGAAAATCGTATGCCCAAAACAGAGCTTATTAGCGGGAGTCCAGACCGTATCCAGAGCGGTTCCTTCCAAGACTACGATGCCTACTTTGGAGTGCATCCTGATCGATGCCACAAAGGGAATCATCACCCTGACGGCAAA
>JAJPXG010000173.1:1812-3629 GCA_021205565.1 Lachnospiraceae bacterium
ATTGTAGAGGGAGAAATCGCAGAAAGAGGCATGATTGCAATTGATGCGAAATTCTTGTTGGATATCGTGAGAAAGCTTCCCGACAGCGACATTACGATTTCTTCAGACTTAAGCTGCAAGACTTCGATTGTCTGTGAAAAGTCCAGATTTCATATTATCGGCAAACCTGGCGAGGATTTTAACAGACTTCCGGAGTATGACAGAAACGACAGTATTGTCATCGGACAGTATACCTTGAAGGATATCGTCAGACAGACCATTTTCTCCATCGCGGACAATGAGAATAACAAAATGATGACCGGAGAGCTTCTGCAGATTGACGGCCAGATTCTGAAAATGGTTTCCCTGGATGGCCACAGAATCTCCGTGAGAAAGGTCATTTTAAGAGATTACTATGAGAGTCACAAGGTGGTTGTTCCTGGAAAGACCTTAAATGAGGTCAGCAAAATCTTAAACGGTGACGGTGACAGCTCCGTGATCATTTATTTTTCGGACAAGCATATCGCGTTTGAATTCGGCGATACCACCGTGGTTTCCAGACTGATTGAGGGCGAATATTTCCGGATTGACCAGATGTTCCAGAACGATTATGAGACCAAGCTCAATATTAACAGAAGAGAATTTTTAGACTGTATCGACCGCGCGACGCTTTTGGTGAAGGAAGGGGACAAAAAGCCCATCATCATGAGTATCACCGATGACAGTATGGAATTAAAGATCAATTCCGTGATAGGCTCGATGAAGGAAGATTTAAGTATTGAGAAGAGCGGGCGGGATATGATGATCGGCTTCAATCCGAAGTTTTTAATCGACGCGCTGCGGGTGATCGACGATGAGCGGGTGGATATTTACCTGCTGAATTCCAAGTCTCCCTGCGTGATCAAAAACTTCGAGGAGACTTATCAGTATCTGATTCTGCCGGTGAATTTTACGACTGTGAGCTGATTTTTCCTTTTGTCGTATCAGACGGCTGATCCGGACGTTTTTATATGGATATCGTCGGACGGATTATGACCAGTGAAATAAGAGGTTTTTACAATGCAGACAATCACAATCAGAGATGATTTTATCAAGCTGGGACAGGCCTTAAAGCTTGCCGGGCTTGTGGATTCCGGTGTGGATGCCAAAATCGTCATTCAGGACGGTCAGGTACAGGTAAACGGACAGACCGAGCTGCAGCGCGGCAAAAAAATTGTGCCCGGTGATGTAGTAGCCTTTCAGGGACAGACATTTAAGGTGGAAAAGAAAGCAGTATGTTGATCCGGTCCATTGAACTGAAGGATTACAGAAATTATGAGGGGCTTGATTTAAAGTTCAGTGAGGGCGTCAATATTTTCTACGGGGACAATGCCCAGGGAAAGACGAACATTCTGGAAGCGATTTTTGTGTCCGCCACGACGAAATCTCACCGGGGCGGCAGGGACAGAGAGCTGATCCGTTTTGAACAGGAGGAGGCGCATATCAGGACTTTAGCCTCCAGAAACAGCATGGATTATCAGATTGACATGCACCTGCGCAGAATGGGTTCGAAAGGAATCGCCATCAACGGGCAGAAAATCCGTAAGGCTTCGGAGTTGATTGGCCTTTTAAAGGTGGTGTTTTTTTCACCGGAGGACCTTTCCATTATCAAGGACGGGCCGTCTGCCCGCAGGAGATTTATTGATATTGAGCTTTGTCAGCTCGACCAGTCTTATCTTTATAATCTGAATCAATATAATAAGGTGCTTTTGAACCGCAATAAGCTCTTGAAGGATATGTATTTTGACAAAAGTCTGGAAGATTCTCTGGAGGTCTGGGATGCGCAGCTGGTGAAATAT
>JAJPXG010000173.1:3639-7939 GCA_021205565.1 Lachnospiraceae bacterium
ATTATAGAGCGACGGGCGGAATTTATCCGGGAGTTAGATGAAATTATCCGGGAAATTCATTTCCATCTCTCCGGCGGAAAGGAGACGTTGTTTCTTGGCTATGAGCCGGATGTCAGCGCGGAGAGATTTTCATTAAAAGTCAGAGAAAGCAGGGAAAGAGATCTGAAGTTAAAACAGACCTGTACGGGCCCACATAAGGATGACTGTCTTTTTTCGATTGAGGGCTGCGATATCAGGAGGTTTGGCTCGCAGGGGCAGCAGCGCACAGCGGCGCTGGCATTGAAATTATCAGAAATAGAGCTTGTGAAAAAGGTTTCACACGATACACCGGTGCTTCTTCTGGATGATGTTTTATCAGAACTGGACAGCAGCCGGCAAAATTATCTTCTGGAGAGTATCGGGGAGATACAGACGATTATTACGTGTACGGGGCTGGAGGAGTTTATTAACCGGAGAGTGGCGGTGGATAAAATATTTAAGGTTGTAAACGGGACTGTAAGTTTGGAGAACTGAGAAAGGAATAGCGTAGTTCATGAGTGCTGAATACGGTGCGGATCAAATTCAGATTTTGGAGGGTCTTGAGGCGGTAAGGAAGAGACCAGGTATGTATATAGGAACGACGTCGAGCAGGGGGCTGCATCATCTGGTTTATGAGATTGTGGACAATTCTGTAGACGAGGCGCTGGCTGGGGCCTGTGACCGGATTGAGGTTGTGATCAATGAGGATAATTCGGTAACAGTGGAGGATAACGGCCGAGGAATTCCGATCGGAATCAATCCTCAGGCTGGGATTCGCGCGGTGGAAGTGGTCTTTACGGTGCTGCACGCGGGCGGCAAGTTCGGCGGCGGCGGTTATAAGGTTTCCGGTGGTCTGCATGGCGTGGGCGCGAGCGTGGTAAATGCACTTTCTGACTGGCTGGAGGTACAGATTTACAGCGGCGGTAAGATTTATCAGCAGCGCTATGAGAGAGGAGCAGTCTGCTATCCATTAAAAGAGGTCGGAACCTGTGATATCAATAAAACCGGTACGACGGTTACGTTTAAGCCGGACGCTACGATTTTCACGGAGACGACGGTTTTTGAGTATGATGTGTTAAAGCAGCGTCTGAGAGAGATGGCTTTCCTGACGAAGGGGCTGCGCATAGTGCTGATTGATAAGCGCACCGAGGAGGAAAAGGAGCTGCCGAAGGCGGCGAAGGAAGAGAGACTGGAGGAGCTTTTAGAGCGGGCCAATGAGGACGCGGAGCTTCGCGGGGAGACTGGCGAGATTGTTTCCACGGAGATAGGAGTTGATTCGAATCTGGATGCAAAATCGGCAAATTCGAGTGTTGGCGGATCGTCAGGAACAACAGTTTCAGAAAATGAAGAGGATTCGGAGAAAAAAGCTGCGAAAATAAGAAAATCCGAGTTTTATTACGAAGGCGGTATCAAGGAGTTTGTCACTTATTTAAATAAGAGCAAGGACGGCCTCTATGAAGATGTGATTTATTTCGAGGGAACCAGAAACGGTGTTTACGTGGAAGTCGCCATGCAGCACAATGATTCCTATACCGAGAGCATTTACAGCTTCGTCAATAATATCAATACGCCGGAGGGCGGCATGCATCTGGTCGGCTTTAAAAACGCGCTGACCAAGACCTTCAACGATTACGCGAGAACGAATAAGCTGTTGAAGGACAGCGAGCCGAATCTGTCCGGTGAGGATATCCGCGAGGGTCTGACCGCCATCATCAGTGTGAAAATTGAGGACCCGCAGTTTGAGGGACAGACCAAGCAGAAGCTGGGCAATGTGGAAGCGCGAAGCGCGGTGGACAGCATCGTTTCCGAGCAGCTGAAATATTTTCTGGAACAGAATCCTACAGTGGCCAAGACAATCTGTGAGAAATCCCTGCTGGCGCAGCGTGCCCGCGAGGCGGCCAGAAAGGCGAGGGATTTAACCCGCAGAAAGACGGCGCTGGATGGATTTTCTCTGCCCGGCAAGCTGGCGGACTGCAGCGACAAGGACCCAGCCAACTGCGAGATCTATATCGTAGAGGGAGACAGTGCCGGCGGCAGCGCGAAGAGTGCGAGAAACCGTGCTACGCAGGCAATTTTACCGCTGCGAGGCAAGATTTTAAACGTGGAGAAGGCCAGACTTGACCGGATTTACGGCAATGCTGAGATCAGAGCCATGATTACGGCCTTTGGAACGGGTATTCACGAGGATTTTGATATTACAAAGCTTCGCTATGATAAGATTATTCTGATGACGGATGCCGATGTGGACGGCGCACATATTGCGACGCTTTTGCTGACCTTCCTGTATCGGTTCATGCCGGAATTAATCAAGCAGGGGCATGTGTACCTGGCACAGCCGCCGCTCTATAAGATTGAGAAAAATAAAAAGGTCTGGTACGCCTACTCTGAGGAAGAGATAAACAGCATCATGGAGGAGATCGGCAGAGACCAGAATAATAAGATTCAGCGTTATAAGGGTTTAGGCGAGATGGACGCGGATCAGCTCTGGGAGACGACGATGGATCCGGACAACCGTATTTTACTGAAGGTGCATATGCAGGAGGATACGGAGTCGGAGATTGATTTGATTTTTACAACTCTGATGGGCGATAAGGTGGAGCCGAGAAGAGAGTTTATTGAAGTGAACGCGAAGTTTGTGAAAAACCTGGATATCTAATTTTGGAAGGAACCTTACATGGACGATCAGATTTTCGACAGAATACATGAAGTGGATTTAAAAAAGACCATGGAGACGAGCTACATCGACTATGCCATGAGCGTGATCGCGGCGCGTGCGCTGCCGGACGCGCGGGATGGCTTGAAGCCGGTGCAGCGGCGTATCCTCTACTCCATGATTGAGCTGAATAATGGTCCCGACAAGCCGCACAGAAAGAGTGCGCGTATCGTCGGTGATACAATGGGTAAGTATCATCCCCACGGCGATTCCTCCATTTACGGAGCGTTGGTTAATATGGCGCAGGACTGGAATATGCGCTATATTCTGGTGGATGGTCACGGCAACTTTGGTTCCATGGACGGCGACGGCGCGGCGGCCATGCGTTACACGGAGGCGCGTCTGTCGAAGATTTCCATGGAAATGCTGGCCGATATCAATAAGGACACCGTGGATTTTGTGCCGAACTTCGACGATACGGAGAAGGAGCCCGTGGTGCTTCCCAGTCGTTATCCGAATCTGTTGGTCAATGGCGCTACCGGCATCGCGGTTGGTATGGCAACCAATATTCCGCCGCACAACCTGCGTGAGGTCGTGGCCGCGGTGGTCAAGATTATTGATAATTACGTGGAAGAGGACAGAAAGACCACTATTGATGAGGTTTTGCAGATCGTCAAAGCGCCGGATTTTCCCACAGGTGCTACGATTCTGGGAACCAGAGGAATTGAGCAGGCCTATCGCACCGGCCGCGCGAAGTTAAAGGTCCGCGCGGTGACGGAGATTGAAACCATGCCCAGTGGCAAAAGTCAGATCATCGTAACCGAGTTGCCTTATATGGTGAATAAAGCCAATCTGATTGTGAAGATGGCAGACCTCGTGAAGGCCAAAAAAATCGAGGGTATCACCGCCATCCGCGATGAATCCAACCGCGAAGGTATCCGCGTTGTCATCGAGGTTCGCAAGGATGCCAACACCAATGTGATTTTAAATCAGCTGTACAGACACACACAGCTGCAGGATACCTTTGGCGTGATCATGCTGGCGCTGACGGACAATAACCAGCCCAAGGTCATGAACCTGCTGGAGATGCTTGAGGTATATTTAAAGCATCAGGAGGACGTTGTCACCCGCCGAACCCGCTATGATTTAAATAAGGCGGAGGAGAGAGACCATATTTTACAGGGTCTGTTAATGGCGCTGGATTATATTGACGAAGTGATCAATATAATCCGCGGCAGCGAGAATGTGAACGCGGCGAAGACACGACTGATCGAGCGCTTCGGCTTTTCTGACGCGCAGGCCCAGGCCATCGTGGACATGCGTCTGCGTGCTCTGACCGGTCTGGAAAGAGACAAGTTAGAGAGCGAGCACGAGGACCTGCAGTCGAAGATTTCTTATTACAAGGCGCTTTTATCTGATAAAAAGCTGCTGTACGGCGTGATCAAACAGGAAATTAACACCATCGCGGAGAAATACGGCGACGACCGCCGCACGAAGGTGGTAATTGATGATTCTGAATTTAATACAGAGGATTTTGTGCCGTTGAATGATACCGTGCTGGCGATGACGCATTTGGGGTATATCAAGCGCATGACGATGGACAATTTCAAGGCGCAGAACCGCGGCGGC
>JAJPXG010000173.1:8039-9305 GCA_021205565.1 Lachnospiraceae bacterium
ACCGCGGCGGCAAGGGCGTCAAGTGCTACAAGATCACCGAAAAGACCGGCGATGTCATGGGTATCATGGCCGTGGACGATGACGATGAGATCATGATGATTACCACGGAAGGCGTGATTATTCAGATCCGTGTCAGCGATATTTCCACTTTAGGCCGCATTACTTCCGGTGTGAAGCTGATGAACCTCGACGAGGGCGTGAGTGTTGCGCAGATGACGAAGATCAGGCGAACTGTGGAGGAGGAAAGCGAGTCAGGAAACCCGGAAGATCTGGAAGATCCGGATGATTTCACAGAGGTTGAATCCGATGGAAGTGATCTGGATTACGAACCGGAGGAACATTCTAAAGAGTATGATGACTCGGATGAGGAATAAACCGGGGAACAGAGGTCACGCAATGCATGAAACAGGGGATAACCGGCGTGCGATGTTAACAAAATAATGAAATCAAAAAACAGGCCAGCGTTTTTACTGGTCTGTTTTTGTGTAAATGGCATCCTTATGATTGCACCCTTGTCAAGGCAGCCTCAGGCCAGTTTTTTCATCAGCCCTTCCTGCCGCACCTGAGAACAGTTAATTCCTCTTTTATCTGCAAGGTTTGCCATCCAGGCGGGCAGGGACACGTTTTTGCGCACAGCCCGGGTATCCGTTTTGGCACGATAGGCGAGGGTGTCAATTTGTAAAACAGTCAAAATCGCGTCAGCAGAATGTTCAATATTGCATTGTGCTGTCGGTTTCAGAATATTTTCGGGATGTTCATCTTCCGCGAAAACCAGCCAGATCGAAGCCGCGTCAGTGATCTGTTCCACTGTGTCGGAAAAATCCTTGCCTGTAGTAAAACATCCTGGCAGGTCGGGAACTCTTGCGTAAAAACCGGTTCCATCTTCTTCAGGAGTAATGACGGCGGTATAGAAATATTTCATGGGAAGCTCCTTTTTACGAAATTTACATTTATTTACTGCGTTTTTGTTCTATTTCTTTTCGGATATATTTTAAGTCATTCTCGTTAAAGTCGTGCCTTTTCAGAGGAATGATACTGTGCAGCTTTTCATTGTAATAGATATCATGATTTGCGCCGCTTCTTTTGAAAATATATCCGGAAAGCTTTAATTCTTTTCGTGCAATATCGCGTGGTTTCATTGTTACCTCCATACATTATACACAAAATTGTGTAATGTATCAATGTGGTTTTATAAATTTATTCGTGAAATGAATTTGGTAAATTTTTTTCAGAAGGTTTTACTAATTATATCATGAGAAAGGGACG
>JAJPXG010000169.1 GCA_021205565.1 Lachnospiraceae bacterium
CCCATATAAAACTTCACCGGGTTTGAGCGGAAAGTCTCCGTATCAAACAAATCATATTCAAATGGAATATCGTGGTAGCAGAACTTCGGCTCATAAAGGTCGCCGCATTTCAGCCATGAGGTAAAGGTCCCCAGGCGTTTATCGTGACAAAAGCGAAGATTATAGCGAATGGTACGGCCAATCTGACGGGATTTATAATTACAGCCAAAGCAGGCTCCCGCGGACACGCCCACAAAACCATCCACCTCGATCTGATTTTCCATCAAAACATCCAGCACGCCGGCGGTAAACATGCCCCGCATGGCGCCGCCTTCCAAGACCATCCCTGTTTTCATACTCATGCCTCTTCAAACTTCGGATACGCCCCCACTCCAAAAGCCCCTCTTCCCAGGTGAACACAGGTACTTAACGGCAGTGGATAATACTTCACCTCATGGCCCGGAAATGCTTTCCTGACATCCGTGAGATATAACTCCTTCTCCTCGGATGTCAGCCCGGAACCGGCTGTCGCCACTACAGCGTTCTCATCCCCGCCGAAGCGGTTCTCGATATCCTTTCTGATCGTATCGATCATGACCGAAAGGCCTTTTTTCATGCTTCTGGCCATGGCAAAGGAGTCCAGTTTATCTCCCTGAATAGACAGCACCGGCTTGATCTTTAAGGCTGTACCAATGGCAGCCACCGCCGGGGTAATGCGTCCGCCTTTTTTCAGGAAATACAGGGTATCCACCGTAATGTAAATGCTGGCGTCATAAGCGGCCTTCTCCAGAATCTCCTTAATCTGCGCCGCGGTTTTGCCCGCCTTTACCAGGCTTTTGGCATACAGTGCGGACGCCCACTGCGTTACGGAAATACGGTGATTATCCACCACATACACCTTTCCCTCATACTCCTCGGAAAGGGCAACGGCAGTTGCGCAGGATTCGCTTAAACCGCTGGACATGGGAATGTAGAGAATCTCGTCATAGCCCATTTTAAGCACCCGTTCCCAGGCCTCCATCACATCCACCGGGGAAGGCTGGGAGGTGGAAACCGTTTTGTCTGAATACAGAGCCTCAAAAAAACCATCGCTGTCGATATCTCTGCCTTCATAATAGGTTTTTTCATCGATGATAATCGGCATGGGCACCACATGAACCCCATATTGTTCAGCGTCGCACTCCATCATGCCGCTGTTTGTGTCAGTCATAACTGCTGTCCGCATATCGGATATTCTCCCTCAAAATATTACTGTTTTTGAAATCAGAGCCTGAGACCCATAAGAAGTATCATACTCATTTCAGCCCGGAAAATCAATCCTTTTTTATCATTCATTCTCTTCTGTTCATTTTCCGGTCCTTACTCTTCATTCCAGCCAATGATCTTCGTCAGAATTACCTCCGGATACCCGTACAGACTGGCGGGATAATTTTCCAGATTGGAAGTATTGGAATTGACCAGATAGTCGATTACAGTGCCGTTCTCATCGCAGACCACATCTGTAATAATAACCGCATGGCGCCAGTCTCCCTCTGTGCCGAACTGCAGCACATCTCCCGCCTCCCCGGTGAAATACGGCGCATCCACTTCGGCCACCAGACCATAACCGGTATTACTCTGCGCATAAAGAACAAACTCATCTACTCCCGTCCAGCTGGAGCTGCGTCCGTAAACACTGTTCGTATTGGAGATCCTGGCGTCGTACCATTTCCAGATCTCATCTCCGACGATATCCATGGGAATTCCTCCCGCAAAAAGGCACTGCGATACATAATTCTGGCAGTTTCCGCCAAGGCCGGAATAATCCACATATGAACCCGAATTTCTCTTATAAATATATGCGTAGGAATACGCCAGGGCGGCTGCGCGGTCATAAGGGAAATCAGCTTCCTCTGCCGGTTCATCCAACGCTTCCTCCGTCTCTTCCTGCAGTCTGTCCAGATACTGCTCCCTGATCAGCTCCAGGTATTCTCCCACAGTTTCCACATATCGCTCCGGAATATCCTCTTCCTCTACGCCTTCGCTTTTCAGCACCAGATACAGACAGTCCGCCTGCTCGTGCTGTGTCAGATACCACTCCCCGTTTTTCAAAACCATGGTAAAGGTATGTACCACAGAAAATCTTTTTGATTCAACGTCCGGCGTCTGGGCAAAAACCTGAATGCTGGTTTCCTGTGCAGATACCAGAATACTTCCGTCCTCCTGCTCGATGGCACTGACACAGTTAAGCACATATCTGTACGACAAAAGCGAATAGTCTGCCCCAGGCGTCATCTGCCGCAGACCAATCTGGAACCGGATGCTGCTTACGCTTAACGTCTCGCCGCCGTTTAAAAATAAATCCGAAAAGTCACAGCAGTCCAGATATGCCAGAGATTCCATATACCGGTTCATGAATTCCTTCAGCAGTGCAAGCTGTGCTTCGTTCAATGAAATATTCTCCGATAAATCCTGGGATTGTATCACAGTGCCGAACGCGCTTACCTGCAAACCGTCCAGCACCTCCAGACTCTGTATCTTTGAAAGAAACGCTTCCTCTGATACCGTCTCCTCCTGTGTCTGCACCGTTTCCTGCTCTCTGAGACTCGTTATAAACGCGATTCCCCAGAGGCAGAGCGCCATACAAAGCCCAAACGGCAGTATCTTATATACCTTTTCTTCTTTTGGAACTTCATTTTTCATCCACCCTCATTCCATCCTCGCCTCAGATTACGTTCCCAGACTATGCCGCAGCTTATCCTGAAAATGGCCGCCCAGAGCATGAAGCGTCTCCTGCGCAGCACAATACTTGTCCACCAGACAGACAATCCAGCCCTCCCGGCAGGCAGGCGGCATCATCGTCAGTGGAAACATATGCCGCAGAATGATATTCTCCTCCACCCTGTTCAGCGTATAATCCTCCCTGGCGTTTTGCAGAGCACGCGCAGGATGCGTGAATCCATGCAGCCGGTGGCTTAAGTCCTTTTCATGCCAGTCATACAGGAAATAATCATGCAGCAAAGCTCCCCGGATCAATGATTTCTCGTCTACATGCAGGCCGAGCTTTCTGACAAAGGACAGGCTCGCATCGGCCACGTGAATGCTGTGCTCATAAACTGTCACCGTCCCATGCTGCAGATAATGTGTCTCCATATGAAATCTGCCGTCACGCTCCAGATTTTGAATTGCTGTCTGTAGTTCCTCTCTCATTGCGATTCTCCAATTTGCAGCAAGGCATCCCATTCCATTGACAGTCTCTCAAGCGAGTATGACGCGTTGGCCGGGCTCGTGGATGGAAGCCGGACACAAGCCCTCCCTGTGGCCGGCAGCAGGTATTTCTGATACAACTCGTACGCTTTGCCGCCGTTTACATAGATTCTCTCAATCTGCGTCCGCTCAAGAAGCCACTTCAGGTCAACAGGCTTCACATTACGGATGGAACTGTCGGAGGAACCGATGATGTCACACTGTTCAATGACATCCCATAACGCTATTAAATTCCGCTTAAGAAAAGCCTTTTTCTCTTCCACTGTCCCGGGAGTCACCTCATCTGTCAGCGCAGCCAATACCCTCCAGAAGCGATTCTGCTGGTGCCCGTAATAAAACTGCTGTTGCCGCGACTTTACCGAAGGAAAACTGCCGAGAATCAGGATGCGGGAGTTCTCATCAAAAACCGGTCCGAATTCATGATTCAGGCGTTTGTATTCTCCCATCTTACGCTTTCCTGAGATCGTTTTCAAAGCCCCGTTCCGTTTTTCGCCTGTTTCAATCGCTCTGCTCATCCTGCCGCCCGTTTCCAAAGCCCCATTCCTCCTGATAGCTTTTCCCCCATCTGTCTCCCCGGTCAAGCTTCCAGTCGCGACCCGCAAAAGCATGCAGAACACCAAAGACTTCCAAAATCCCGATTCCCACAATTAAAAAGAGCATATCCGTCATATTCCTTTCCAAAAAAAGAAGCCAGAAGAGAAAAGCCCCGTTCCCGCTCTGCACAGCCCTGCTTTTCCATGTACCAGTACACAAAAGCGATAAGGCCGACCACAAGCAGCAGACGAAACTGATACTCGCCCAGCCGTTCATAAACGGACGCGATGATAAAATCAAGCTTGCCCTCATAATCCGCTGCCTGAAGCGGCGCCTGAAAAGTCACTGTCAGAGCAAAGGCAGACAGATATGCTTTTATAAAAACGGAAAGACGTTTTGTCATCGACAGATCCTCTGATTTTTGATTTTGTCCTATAAAAATAATACTATTATCACCGCTATTTTTCAAGCAAAACCGACTCTTTCTTTCCAAAAAGGCAGGCCGCAATCCACTCAAAAAAACCGGCTGGCTTTTATCCCTTCCCGGATAAAGTATGCCAACCGGCTTTTCTTATCATGCATTTAAAAAGTATCTTTCTGACACGGCTTTTTGCTGCCGCGGAAGAAAACTCCTACCTGCTTGCAATGGCTGCCTGTGCCGCCGCCAGTCTGGCGATCGGAACACGGTACGGGGAGCAGCTGACATAGTCTAAGCCGATCCTGTGGCAGAACTCCACGGAAGACGGGTCGCCGCCATGCTCGCCGCAGATGCCGATGTGCAGATCCGGACGGGTCTGTCTGCCCAGCTTGATGGCCATCTGCATCATGCGGCCCACACCAACCTGGTCGAGCTTCGCGAACGGGTCGTTCTCCAGGATCTTAGCGTCATAGTAGGCGTTTAAGAACTTGCCGGCGTCGTCTCGGGAATAACCGTAGACCATCTGTGTCAGATCATTGGTACCGAAGCAGAAGAAATCCGCTTCCTTCGCAATCTCATCCGCGGTCAGGCAGGCTCTGGGAATCTCAATCATGGTGCCGACATGATATTTTAAGTCTACGCCGGAAGCAGCAATCTCCGCATCCGCCGTGGCAACCACGGTCTTTTTCACATAAACCAGCTCCTTGACCTCGCCGACCAAAGGAATCATGATCTCCGGAACAATATTCCAGTCCGGATGTGCCTTCTCAACTGTCAGAGCGGCTCGGATAACGGCTTTGGTCTGCATGACAGCGATTTCCGGATAGGAAACGGCCAGACGGCAGCCTCTATGGCCGAGCATGGGGTTGAACTCATGTAAGGAATCGCAGATCGCGCGGATTTCCTCTACTGTCTTACCCTTGGCCAAAGCCAGCTTCTCAATGTCCGCGTCCTCGGTGGGCACGAACTCATGCAGCGGCGGATCCAGGAACCGGATGGTAACCGGATTTCCTTCCATCGCCTCATAGAGCTGCTCGAAATCATCCTGCTGTAGAGGCAGGATCTTCTCCAACGCAGCCTCACGCTCCTCTACAGTATCGGAACAGATCATCTCTCGGAAGGTCGCGATTCTGTCCTCGCCGAAGAACATATGCTCCGTACGGCAAAGGCCGATGCCCTGCGCGCCCAGCTCGCGGGCCTTTTTCGCGTCCGCGGGGGTGTCCGCGTTGGTGCGGACCTCCAGCTTGCGGAACTCATCCGCCCAGGCCATGATGCGACCGAACTCGCCTTCCACCTTCGCTTCCACTGTGGGAAGTGCACCCTCATAAACACAGCCGCTGGTGCCGTCAAAGGAAATCACATCACCCTCATGATATTCTTTTCCGTTTAAGGTAAATTTCTTATTGGCCTCGTCCATAATGATGTCGCCGCAGCCGGATACACAGCAGGCGCCCATGTCTCTGGCAACCACGGCCGCGTGGCTGGTCATACCGCCGCGGACAGTCAGGATACCCTCAGACGCCTTCATACCGGTGATATCCTCCGGGGAAGTCTCCAGACGGACTAAAACAACCTTCTCACCCCTGGCGGCCCATTCCACCGCGTCCTCGGCAGTGAATACGATCTTACCGCAGGCAGCGCCGGGTGCCGCTCCCAGACCTCTGGTGATGGGCGTTTCTTTTTTGAGCGCTTCCTGGTCAAAGGTCGGATGCAGGAGAGTGTCTAAGTTTCTCGGATCGATCATCGCCACCGCTTCTGCAGGCGTTCTCATGCCCTCGTCCACCAGGTCGCAGGCAATCTTTAACGCGGCCTGCGCGGTACGCTTGCCGTTGCGGGTCTGCAGCATATACAGCTTGCCGTGCTCCACGGTAAACTCCATATCCTGCATATCTCTGTAATGATCCTCCAGAATTCTGCACACTTCGGTAAACTGCGCAAATGCCTCCGGGAACTTCTCCGTCATCTCGTCAATATGCATCGGAGTACGAACGCCGGCTACCACATCCTCGCCCTGCGCGTTGGTTAAAAACTCACCAAAGAGACCTTTTTTGCCAGTCGCGGGGTCGCGGGTAAAGGCAACGCCGGTACCGCAGTCATCGCCCATATTGCCGAAAGCCATGGACTGCACATTAACAGCGGTGCCCCAGGAATAGGGGATATCATTGTCACGGCGATAAACATTGGCGCGGGGGTTGTCCCAGGAACGGAATACAGCCTTGATGGCGCCCATCAGCTGTTCCTTCGGATCGTCCGGGAAGTCTGTGCCGATCTTGGACTTGTACTCAGCCTTAAACTGCTCGGCAAGCTCTTTTAAATCATCCGCGTTCAGTTCCACGTCCTGTTTGACGCCGCGGTCTTCCTTCATCTGATCGATCAGGGTCTCAAAGTACTTCTTGCCGACCTCCATCACCACGTCGGAATACATCTGGATAAATCTGCGGTAGCAGTCCCATGCCCAGCGCGGATTGCCGGACTTTTTCGCGATCGCTTCCACAACCTTTTCATTGAGTCCCAGATTTAAAATCGTGTCCATCATGCCCGGCATGGAAGCCCGCGCGCCGGAACGGACGGAAACAAGGAGGGGATTCTCCTCATCGCCAAATTTCTTGCCGGTCTCCTCCTCCAGCCACTCTACATACTCACCGATCTGCTCTCTGATTTCTTCATTGATCTCACGGTTATCCTCATAGTACTGTGTGCATGCTTCCGTGGTGATGGTAAAGCCCTGCGGAACCGGCAGTCCGACATTGGTCATCTCAGCAAGGTTCGCACCTTTACCGCCGAGGAGATTGCGCATGTCCGCGCTGCCTTCCCGAAATTTGTAGATCCACTTTTTTCCCATAGTAATATGTCCTCCCTTATGAACATAATGAGCCGCCCTGTTTCAGGCGGCTATTCGGACTCAAATCTGGTCCGTGACAGTTCCAGTAAATATCCCTGTCCTTAGAATGTGTCAAGTATAGCAGATAAATTGTGAAAAATCCATAAACAATATGTACAATTTAGTTAAAATATTTCCGGCGGGCTGCCATATTGAATCAGAAGTGAAATTATGCTATGATGATTATGATTTTGGTTTCATGTCTTTTTTATCATCAGGCCATGTATAATACCCGGGAGATATCATGGAAAATACCCAGGAAAAAACATTTCACATCATCATCAACCCCGCATCCCATTCCGGCCAGACCCGCCGGACCTGGCGCACATTAAAAGCCGCCTTAACAGAGCGCGGCCTTTCTTATCGGGCATATCTCTCCGCAGGACCCGGCGATGTAACCTTACTGACACAGAAAATCATCTCCCGCTTTGGTAAATCCCGCGAGGACCCCGCCCACATTATCCTCTTAGGAGGCGACGGCACCTTAAATGAACTGATCAACGGCATTTCCGATTTTTCGAAGGTCATCTTAAGCTATATTCCCACCGGCTCCGGCAACGACTTCGCCAGAGCGCAGAAGTTCAGTCATGATCCTGTAAAAGAGCTGGACCGCATTCTCACAAGCCGTCTGACTGCACTGGACGTGGGAGAAACCACATTTACCGATACCGCCGGAAATACGCACTGCAAGCGTTTTCTCATCAGCAGCGGCATCGGTTTTGACGCCATGGTTTGCGACAAAGTCAACCATTCCCGCATCAAAGCCTGCTTAAATAAAATCGGCCTGGGACAGGCCGTCTATCTGGTCATCGCCCTGAAATGCCTTTTCTTTGGAAAATATCCGGACTGTACCCTGACAACTGCAGACGGAGAAACCCTGTTTCTGAAAAATATGATGTTCTCCGCGGCCATGCTGGAGCCCTATGAAGGCGGCGGTTTTAAATTCGCGCCGAAAGCCTCTCCCAACGACGGTTTGCTGGACGTCTGCACAGTCAACGGCCTGCCGCGTCTGTTTGTTCTCTGTGCCCTGCCCACCGCTCTTGTCGGCTGGCATCTGATATTCCCTGGCATTCATCTGCACCGCACAGAAGAGGTACGCATTCAGACAGATGCTCCCCAGTACATCCACACGGACGGGGAAACAGGATTTTTCAGCACGGATGTCACCATCCGCTGTCTGAAGGGACTGCTCAGGTTTCAGTAAATTTCAGTATGATCCGCCAAAAAGGTGTGCCGCCATGGCACACCTTTTAATTATCCGAAATGACACCGTGACTTTTTGCGCCGAAGGTATAATATAATGTCACAGATTCCCACACACAAAATCCTTCGCCACTCCGAAAAATTCGCGCAGCATATTGTTCGGCAGATACAGCGGTACCACCGGTGCCGCAATGCCGCAGACGGACTTTACTCCCAGCTTTTTCGCTATGTGTACACCGCGGAACACATGAAAATTGCTGGTGACAATCCCCACGCGGGCAGTCTCTTTCTCAAAATATTCACTGCTGTTTCTGATATTTTCCACCGTGTTTAACGACTGATCCTCCACCAGAATCCGGTCAGCGGAAATCCCCTTTTCCACAAGATACTCATACATGCCCTGCGCTTCGGGATATGGCTCATTACTGCCCTGTCCGCCCGATACAATGCAGACGGTGTCCTCATTTTCCATCAGATAAGCGCAGGCTGTATCCAGGCGTCTTTTCAGTACGGTGCTGGGCCCGTCCTCACGTACCTGCGCGCCAAGCACAATGAGATAATCCAGGTTGTCTTCTCCTTTGGCTCCGAATCCACTTAAAATGCACCCCTCCACCACCACGAACAGAACGACGGCGTCTGCCGTTATCACAAAGATTACTTTGTGCAGCCACACAGGCAGCAAAGCCCATACATGAAAATGCAGTCCCACCGCGCAGCACAGTAAAAAGACGCCCAGTGCAATCCACAGCAGAAACGTGGCCGTCCCTGCATGCACCCGGTATACCGCCGCACTGTATAAAAAACATAAAAGTGCCAGTGTTCCGACAATGATTTCTCTGATATTCATGGTAATGTTCTCCCTGGCAACAGCCTAGCACACAAGTGAAAAACCGTCAATCAGGGATTGAATGAAAAACATAAATACGAAAAATGCCCAGAACTCCTGATTGTCAGGAACTCTGAGCAAAATCGAGAGCGCGAGACGGGGATCGAACCCGCGACCCCCACCTTGGCAAGGTGGTGCTCC
>JAJPXG010000142.1 GCA_021205565.1 Lachnospiraceae bacterium
AGAGCGCGAGACGGGGATCGAACCCGCGACCCCCACCTTGGCAAGGTGGTGCTCCACCGCTGAGCCACTCGCGCAGGCGTTCTTACGAACAAGATGTAATATACAGGATTTGCGGCAAATTGTCAAGAATTATTTTTAAATTTTTTCCACCGATGTTTGCGGTGGCGGCTTACACCCAAAAATGGTTATAGCAAACCTGTATAAACATACAGATTGTTTCTATTGCCGACCGGGAAACAGACGGTATCTCTCAGCCCAGCTTTCCCGCCTTCATCAGCTTAAGCACTTCATGCAGATCCCCGCAGATTGCAGAGGCAATCCCGCGCATCTCATCGGTCACAGGCAGCAGATCCGGCACCATGACGGTGAGAAAGCCGCCGCGATACCCCGCCCGCACACCGTTGTGACTGTCCTCCAATACCAGGCATTCCTTTGGCTTTACGTGAAGCTCTCTGGCTGCCCGCAGAAAAATCTCCGGGTCAGGCTTGGAGCAGGCCACCTCATGACCGCTCAAAATCACAGGGAAATACTGCTCCAGATGCGCATTCAGCAGATGGCGTTCAATGACCTCTCTTTCACTGCTTGAAGCCACCGCCATGGGGATTTTCTCTTCATACAGCCACGCGGTCAGCTCGTCCAGGCCGGGCTTTTTGGGAACCGGCTGTGCAAAAGCCTCCTTCGCACAGCCGAAAAAACGGTCCATAATCGCATCAGCATCCACCTGTTCGCCATAAAAAGAGCGAAGCACCTCACGGCTGCTTTCCCCAGCCGTTCCCCGAAACGCATCCGGCAGCTCCTCCCGATAGGGAAGCCCCAGGGAGGCCAGCGCCGGTCGCCAGAATGTTGTCCACATGGGTTCCGTATCAAACATCAGACCGTCCAGGTCAAATATAACTCCTTTTATCATTCCCCAACTCCGTATCAGTGGTGGAAAAGACGGATGCCAGTGAACACCATCGCCATGCCGAGCTCATCCGCACGCCTGATCACCGCGTCGTCGCGGACAGAGCCGCCCGGCTGCGCCACATATTTCACACCGCTCTTATAAGCGCGGTCAATATTATCAAAGAACGGGAAGAACGCGTCAGAACCAAGCGTCACATCCTGAAGACCATCCAGCCAGGCGCGCTTTTCCTCTCTGGTAAATACCGGAGGCTTTTCCTTGAAAGTGTGCTCCCACTTACCGTCTGCCAGAAGATCCTCATACTCGTCCCCGATATACAGATCAATGGCATTATCGCGGTCGGGACGGCTGATCTTATCCAGAAACGGCAGATTCATAACCTGCGGCGCCTGGCGCAGATACCAGTTGTCCGCCTTCTGTCCCGCGAGCCTCGTACAGTGAATGCGGGACTGCTGACCTGCGCCGATGCCGATGGCCTGGCCGTCCTTCACATAGCAGACAGAGTTGGATTGGGTATATTTCAGTGTGATCAGCGCAATTTTCATATCGCTTAAGGCATTTTCAGGAATGTTCTTATTCTCCGTCACGATATTGGACAGGAAGTCGCCGTTAATATCCAGCTCATTTCGGCCCTGCTCGAAGGTGACGCCGAAAACCTGCTTGTGCTCAATGGGAGCCGGCTGATAGGACGGATCAATCTGAATGATATTGTAGCCGCCGTTCTTTTTCTTCATCAGAAGCTTCATAGCCTCCTCGGTATAGCCCGGCGCAATCACACCATCGGACACCTCGCGCTTGATCAGCCTGGCGGTATCCCTGTCACAGATATCGGACAGCGCGATAAAGTCGCCAAACGAGCTCATTCTGTCCGCGCCTCTGGCTCGGGCGTAGGCACAGGCTAAAGGAGACAGTTCTCCCAAGTCATCGACCCAGTAAATCTTAGCCAGGGTATCCGTCAGGGGCAGGCCCACCGCGGCGCCGGCCGGAGAGACATGCTTAAAGGAGGTTGCCGCGGGCAGTCCCGTGGCCTTTTTCAGCTCGCAGACAAGCTGCCAGCCGTTTAAGGCATCCAGGAAGTTGATGTAGCCGGGGCGGCCGTTTAAGACGGTGACGGGAAGGTCGCTTCCATCCTCCATAAAAATGCGGGAGGGTTTCTGATTGGGGTTGCAGCCGTATTTTAATTGCAGTTCATTCATGATAGGTTCTCCATTTTCTATGTTGTTTTCCGGGACCAGCAGGAAAAAAGAACGGTTTGCCGCTCTCTGTAAAGGCTCGCCTTGTCTTTTTTCCTGCTGGTCCCTGCGTTAATCAAATTTATAGTTCCTGGTTCTGTCATCAGACATTCTTGTTTAAAATACGTGTCTGATATGTACCGGTTTCGATGTCGATGAATCTCACAAAAAGGGAAATTTTATTCGCCTCATTCAAATTTGACCACAGCATGTCCGTAAATGCGTCGATGTCGTCCATCATCTGCACGCGCTTCGGCTCGCCCTCAAAGCTGGGCAGAGGATTAATATTTTCACGGTAGGTGTGGATGAAACGTCCCTCACCCGGAACGGAATTTTCATAGGTATAGGTGTAGCGGTCGCAGGCCTGCGGATTGCCGTTCGCGGATTTTAAGATGGACATGGCATAGCCGAAGTTTCCGTCGTGAATATCCAGAATACCGGAAATACGGGGCGTATAATTGGGTCCGTCAGGCTCAAATTCACGGCTTCTTAAAGACTGTTCAAAAGTCATGCCCGCCGCGATTCCATCATAAATGGTGTCGGTCTGATCGCCGTTGGTCACGATGGTATATTGCCCGAGTACGCGTACAGGGGCATAAATAATCAGACTCGGATCCTCCACCCTGGACGGATCAAATGCCTGTGTGCGAATCCCCTCTTCTTCCTCCACAAACACACGGTTTCTGGAATTTTCACTGCGCCCCATGATAAAGTAAGCAGTAACAGCCTTCCTGCCGTCGGGGGAGCGGCCGATCACGATGCCCCTGCCCGGATAGGTATTAAAGCCAAGCTCCTGTGCCAGATTTCTGATTTCCATAGTCCTCTCCTTCATTTGGTTAAAAAAAACCGCCCGGACGACACAAAACAAACTCTCTTTTTGTATCGCCCAGGCGGTCGGCTTTTTTATGTTCTCTTGCGCTCCCTGCAGGTTATCCTGCACTTTTTAAAAGCTTCCGCCAGTCGCGCAAAAGTTTTCAGTTCTTATTGATCTACCGAGTAGTTGGGAGCCTCCTTGGTGATATGAATATCATGCGGATGACTCTCCTTTAAAGCAGCAGCGGAAATCTTGATAAAGCTGCTGTTCTCCTGCAGATCCGGAATGGTAGCTGCCCCGCAGTAGCCCATACCGGAGCGGATACCGCCGATCATCTGGAAAACGGTGTCCTCCACGCTGCCCTTGTAGGCTACGCGGCCTTCCACGCCTTCCGGCACCAGCTTTTTGGCGTCGCTCTGGAAATAGCGATCCTTCGAACCGTTCTCCATGGCGCCGATGGAGCCCATGCCGCGGTAAACCTTATATTTTCTGCCCTGATACAGTTCAAAGTCGCCGGGCGCCTCATCGCAGCCCGCAAAGAGGGAACCCATCATACAGACGCTGCCGCCGGCCGCCAGCGCCTTGGTCATATCGCCGGAGAACTTAATGCCGCCGTCCGCGATGATCGGAATACCATATTCCTTCGCCACAGCGTAGCAGTCCATGATCGCGGTAATCTGCGGAACGCCGATACCGGCCACGATGCGCGTCGTACAGATGGAGCCGGGGCCGATTCCTACCTTGACAGCGTCCGCACCCGCCTCAATGAGCGCTCTGGTCGCGTCGCCGGTCGCCACATTGCCCGCGATGACCTGCAGATCCGGATACGTTTCCTTTAACATTTTCAGACAACGGATGACATTGGCGGAATGACCATGAGCGGAGTCCAACACCACCACATCCACATGGGCCTTCACCAGTGCCTCGGTACGTTCCAGCACGTTCGCTGTAATGCCCAGACCCGCACCGCACAGAAGTCTTCCCTGGGAATCCTTGGCCGCGTTTGGATATTTGAGAGCTTTCTCAATATCCTTGATAGTGATCAGGCCCTTTAAGTTGAAATCGTCATCCACAATCGGAAGCTTCTCCACCTTCGCCCTGGACAAAATCTGCTTGGCTTCCTCTAAGGTTGTCCCTTCCTTCGCAGTGACCAGGTTCTCACTCGTCATTACCTCACTGATAGGAAGACTGTAGTCGGTTTCAAACTTCAGGTCACGGTTGGTGATAATTCCCACCAGCTTCCTGCCCTCCGTGATCGGTACGCCGGAAATTTTAAATTTGCCCATCAATGCGTCCGCATCCGCAAGTGTGTGATCCTTGGAAAGATAAAAGGGATCTGTAATGACGCCGTTCTCGGAGCGCTTGACTCTGTCCACCTCTTCTGCCTGCGCCTCGATCGACATATTCTTGTGAATAATACCGATACCGCCCTGGCGCGCCATCGCGATGGCCATGGCATGTTCTGTCACAGTATCCATTCCTGCGCTCATCATAGGGATGTTCAGCCGGATCGTCTTTGTCAGCTGTGTGGAAACATCCACCTGATTGGGAATGACCTCAGAGTAACTCGGAACTAACAGTACGTCGTCGAAAGTAATGCCTTCACCTATAATTTTGCCCATGTTTTCCTCCTGTCCGGTTTTATGTGATGTGGTTATTTAATCGAGTATAAATGAGAGGCTTTATAAATGTCAACAGAAAAAAGTGCCAAAAGGAAACGATCTGTCTGACCGCATTTTGGCAGAAAACAAGGCAGCCCCCAGCCTTGTCTTCCGAATATATGCTTAATTCAGAAATACCTTGTTGGGCGCTGCCCGATAGAGCGCGTTCGCAAACTCATCATTCAGTTCAAAGTACACCTGCTCCCCGGTGCTGTAATACATGATAAAAATCGGATTCTCCGGCTGCGCAGTATTGCTGGTATAATCGACTTTTTTGTACTGCCTGTGGCGAAACCCGTCCAGATGTGCAGATTTCTCCGGCGCGATAATCTCCGCCTTGCCCAGGTCATAGACTGCCACCCGCTTCCTGCTCGTCTTATTCGCAATCCGGTCCACAGAAATCTCCTTGTCCACATAGGAATATTCATACTCGACCTTGGTATAGCGGAATATAAACCATGTAGCAATCCCGAATACAACAATCAAAATCAGTGCGATCGCGCTTGCCGTCATCAGATACAGAAGCACTGCCAGTACAATCAGAAAAATACACAACGCACGAGCCGCTTTTCCCTTGCCTGTCATCTTCCTGTCTACCAGCCACTCCACATATGTTTCGTTCATAAAACCCGCTCCTTTACCCTACTGCGCGGCCATTTGCCAATATCAGAATATGTATCCGGCTTCCAGCCCCGCATCAGATTTGATTTGTAAAAGAGTATAACACATATAAATTAGAAAGAAAACAGATTTTTTTACAAAATCCTCGTTTCTGTCTTTTTATACTTTTTTCACGGAAGTTTTCATTTCATTCATTGACATATAAACTGAAATTGATTAGAGTAGGTAAGTGAGTGGGGTTATTTGGAAAAATACGGAGGCTTCTTTATGGCAGTAATGGATGAGTTCCGGGAAGAACGCGAAAAAGTCAAGCACGGTACCTTTCAGGAAAAATGGAAATATTTCTGGGATTATTACAAATGGCATGTCATCGGAGGCACTCTGGCTGTTATCATGGTGGTATGGCTCGTCCATGACGTCGTCACTCAGGAGGACAGCGTCCTGTACGTAGCCCTTATCAACTGCGCCAGCGTTTATGACGACAGTGAATACGTCTCATCCGTCACGGAATATCTGGGCGTTGAATCTGGTGAAACCATTACGATTGAGAGCAGCCTGGATGTGACGGACGATACCACAGCTTACACCTCCTACGAGGTGATTGCTGTGCGGATTGCTTCCAATGAAATGGATGTGATGGTGGCTGATGAGGAGTTCATCTCTGACTATGCCCAGGAAGACAGTCTGGTTGACCTGACAACCGTGATGAGCGAGGAGCAGCTGGAGCGGTATTCAGATTATTTCTATTATGTGGATTATGCGCTGATCGAAAGCGGATACTACGAAGAAACCGCGTATGAAGACCAGGTCTTCGACGGTACGGCGGTTCACGCATCCCCGGAGGATATGGAACAGCCGGTTGCCGTAGGGGTCTATATCGCTACTACTGATGAGGCAGGCGATTATGTCTGCACTTCCTCGGATTTTAATTCCAATTATTATTACGGCACGGAAGCGATATTTTCTCTCATGTGCTATACCGAACATGCTGAGATGGCACTGCAGTTTCTGGATTATATCTGCGGCTATGGCTCATAAGCAGGCCGCCTTCCCCATATAAATGATTCAAGCCCCGGACAGTATCAGATCCGGGGCTTTTGCCTTATCTCATGTCCAGCGACGCCTTCCTAAGCTTCGCAGGAAGCATTTGGCAGATATTCCCACAGGCGCTCCGGCTTCAGGTTCACAATCAGCTCCGGCGGAAAATTCACCTGCCGCAAAATCTCGTCCGCCTCATCAAAAACACCAACCGCGTCACAATAATGGGCATCGGTTCCGAGCAGGATCGGTGCCTGATATTCCCTGCACAGTTGAAGATACTTCGGGATATTCTCCGCAGCGTTCTGCCTGGCGTTCAACGGATTCATGGAGCTGTTGTTGACCTCCAGCAGGACATGGTAGCGCTTTGCCGCCTCCACCAGGCGCTCATATTCCAGCGGATAGCGGGAGTCGTCCGGATGGCCGATAACGCAGACATATGGATTCTGCATCGCCTTGATCAGCGAATTTGTATTTTCCGCGGCGCTCCCCGGCTTCACGCAGGAAAGATGCAGACTGGCAATGCAGTAATCCAAAAGCTTCAGCCGCTTTTCAGATAAATCCAGCGTTCCCTCCATATCCATAATATTGGCTTCCACACCGGCCAGGACACGCATGTCCTGATATTCCTTCGGCAGCACCTTCAGATTGCCGAAGAAAAACTCGTGAGGGCCTCCCGGCATGGCCGGTGCGTGTTCACTCAAGCCATAAATCCTCAGACCGCGCGTATACGCCGCTTCCATATTCTCTTTGACAGTGCTGTACGCATGACCGCCGGCAACACTGTGGGTGTGCAGATCTATCAGGTATTTCATTCGTTCGTATCCTCCTGTTTTTTCTCATGTTTCTTCTTGGTCTGCGGCTCCGGCTCCGGCATGGCATCGATCATTTTTTCAATCATCATTTTTTTCATATACACGTCAAAGCTCAGAGTACAGATAAAGGCAAAGTTCTGCAGACACTCCCGCTCTTTGTCATCCTGCACAGCTTCAAAAATCCCCTGCGCCCGTTCAAACGAGGCTTTCAAATCCTCTTTTACATCCGAAACAAGGTCGCTTTCCATAGAAAAAACAGTCTCATAAACCTCTTTTAAAGAAAGCTCATGTCGGTCGCTGTGAAAATACTCTTCCGTAACCGGCTTTAAGAGCCGGCTGATATCTGCCATGGAAAGGAAGCCTTTAAAATAATAAATAAAAATCAGTAAAAGTACATGTTCCCTGGAATATTTCTTTTTTTCGGGAGGCGGCAGAAGATCATTTTTGGCATAATTGTTAATCATGGTTTTGGTCAGGATCTTATCCGTATCCGGATAACGCACGCTTGCCCGCAGGCGCTCCTCCATAATCGAGGTGACCTGATCCATATATAGAGCAATATCCGGAATTTCCTCCGCCCTGATATAGTCTACTCTGTCAAGGCTTTCCAGAATACTCTCCAGCAGATTGTCTGTATTAATTGTCATAATTTAATCGAGTCCGTTTCCGTCCGTCTTAAAACACACTGTTTTCAGTATATCTTTTCCTTTGTCAAAATGCAAGTTTTTCGCTTTACTTTTACGCTTTACTGTGCTAATATCTATGATACTAGGGATCATAAGATCATACTTCTCCAGGAGTTAACCATCATGAATAAAAAAATCAAATCTGAACCCGTTGACCGTCTCTTCGACGCCATTCTTTCCCTGCAGACCAAGGAAGAGTGTTACAGCTTTTTTGAAGATCTGTGCACCGTCAACGAGCTTTTAAGTCTCTCTCAGCGTTATGATGTCGCCGCGATGCTGAACCGCAAATGCACTTATGTGGAAATAGCGGAAAAAACCGGCGCTTCCACCGCCACAATCAGCCGCGTAAACCGTTCTCTGCACTACGGCAGCGACGGATACGATCTGGTCTTTTCCCGTCTTGGCAACAATACGGAACCTGACGCAGAGCAACAAAAGGATGGGTGACCAAAATCACCCATCCACCGACATAATCGTATAAACATTGATCAGCGCGTCATCCTTCGTGATCTGATATTTAATCAGCGTATTATCCTCCTGGATCAGATAAAGGGGTGTACCTCTCACTACGGAATCTCCCTGCTGAATCAGGGGCGTTCCCATATTGGTATAAATGGAATCATATCCGTTCCCGTGATCAATATGTACCTCATAATACCCATAGGCATTCTGTCTCACCAGTTCTACCGTACCGGCGCCTGTCGCCACCACTACAGCGCCCTCGCTTCCCTCATAATAAACCGCCTGATCCAGTTCACTCTCATCCTCCGGTTTCTCGGCCGGTGTGCTGGAGCCTGTCACAGGAAAGCCTGACGGAATCGCGGCCTCTTCAGCCTCTTCCTCCGCTGTGAGCTTATCCTGCAGCGTCTCCGTCAGCACAGCGATCTGACTCTCAAGCTCTTCCATTTCCAGTACCTGATCAGAATACTGACTCTGCAGCTCCTCGTACTGTATGCTCAGAGCTTCATAAGCCTCGTTCATTTCCTGACGCTGCGCCGTCATTTTCGTTATGGTCACTGCCACCTGCCTGGTTTCGAAAATCAAAACGCCGAGAATAGCACCGATAATGACACAGACCGTAACCAGAATGGTATAGAAACTCGTATTTTTCAACCGAATGATCATCGGTTCCTCATCCGGATCGCTGCTCTTGATCGCAATCATGTGAACTTTCTTTTTGGGTTTCACATCCTTCTTCATAGCAACCTCCCTGATTTTATGCATATTTTTCGTTACTGTATACCAATTATTCACTATCTTAACATATTTGTAATTTTTTCGCAACTATAATGAAACAAGCTCATATCCGGGCCGCTGTTCACGGTTCTCTGTTTCTTAATTTTACATGATTTTTCTTTACTTTTTTACAGAAATGTGCTAAAATTCCATTAGTTTTGAGTAACGGAGGGGATTGCTCCAAACGGCTTCACCATAAACCGGTACATCAAAATGTATTTTTTATGGAGGTATCTTGAGATGAACAAAGGTACAGTAAAGTGGTTTAACAACC
>JAJPXG010000113.1 GCA_021205565.1 Lachnospiraceae bacterium
CGCCTCCGGGGACACATGACCGATGGAAGCACCTCTGGATGCGCCGGAAAAACGTCCGTCCGTAATCAACGCCACAGAGGACCCAAGCCCCATGCCCGCAATCGCGGAAGTCGGGTTCAGCATCTCCCTCATGCCCGGACCGCCCTTGGGTCCCTCGTAGCGGATGACCACCACATCGCCCTCCACGATCTTTCCGCCGCGGATCGCCTCGATGGCGTCCTCCTCGCAGTCAAAGACTCTCGCCGGGCCGGTGTGCACCATCATTTCCTCCACAACAGCGCTTCTCTTGACAACGCTGCCGTCCGGCGCGAGATTGCCCTTCAGAACAGCAATGCCGCCAGTCTTCGAATAGGGGTTCTCCACCGTGCGGATAATGCTGGTATCTTTATTGACCGCATTCGCAATATTTTCCCCAACGGTTTTGCCCGTACAGGTAATCAGATCCGTAGAAAGCAGATCTAATTTTGTCAGTTCCTTCATTACCGCATACACGCCGCCAGCCTCGTTCAAGTCCTCCATATAAGTCGGACCCGCCGGCGCCAGGTGGCACAGGTTCGGCGTTTTCTCCGAGAGAGCGTTCGCAATATCCAGGTTGATTTCCACTCCCGCCTCATGCGCGATGGCCGGGATGTGCAGCATCGTGTTCGTGGAACAGCCAAGCGCCATATCAACAATCAGAGCGTTCATAAACGCTTTCTCCGTCATGATGTCGCGGGGTCTGATATCCTTCTCAACCAGCTCCATGATCTGCATGCCGGCGTGCTTTGCCAGACGAATTCTCTCGGAATAAACCGCCGGAATTGTACCGTTTCCGCGAAGGCCCATTCCAATAGCCTCTGTCAGACAGTTCATGGAATTGGCCGTATACATGCCGGAGCAGGAACCGCAGGTCGGGCAGACATTCTCTTCGTAATAGGTCAGCTCTTCCATGGAAATTTTGCCTGCGGCCTGTGCGCCTACTGCCTCAAACATAGAGGAAAGGGAAGACTTATGTCCATGCACATGGCCCGCCAGCATGGGGCCGCCTGAGACAAAAATCGTGGGAATATTAACGCGCGCGGCAGCCATTAAAAGTCCCGGAACATTTTTATCACAGTTAGGCACACAGACCAGACCGTCGAAGCCGTGCGCCATCGCCATGCACTCCGTAGAATCAGCAATCAGATCTCTGGTAACCAGAGAATACTTCATGCCGACGTGCCCCATGGCAATGCCGTCGCAGACTGCAATGGCCGGGAATACTATCGGCGTGCCTCCTGCCATAGCTACGCCCAGCTTGACTGCCTCCACAATCTTGTCCAGATTCATATGGCCGGGCACAATCTCATTATATGAGCTGACAATGCCGATCAGAGGACGCTTTCTCTCCTCCTCGGTCATTCCCAACGCGTTCAGTAAACTTCTGTGCGGAGCCTGCGCGGCTCCGGTTTTGACACTGTCACTTCTCATATTTTCAATTTCCTTTCTATGAAGTATGCAAAAAAATCAGAGATCCATACTGACAGGTGCGTGAGCACAGTACACTCTCATCATTGACCGCACTTTTACAGCCAGAATGTATCCAGCAGTATATAAGCCACAGAATAAATCACAAAGCAGATCATGCCGGCATTCAGAAGCGCCGGTCCAAACCGCCCGTCAGACGGCTCATTCTCCTGAGGCCGCACAAAAAAATGCTTTCTGCCGCGGATCAGAAAAATCACGCCCATAATCAGAATACAGTAAACCAGCCCTTCTGCGATTAACAACGCGGATATTCCCACGGGATTCTCCAGACAGTAACGAAGCAGAGACGCAGAATCTGTCGCCGCTACATAAAACGCTTCCAGGTCGACAAATGAAAGCAGGCCGTTGAGCACCACGGAAGACATGATATTCAGCATGCCATGTAGAATCATCACATAGTGAATTTTTCCCGTCCGGATATAAATATAAGCAAAAAAAGAACCGATCGCAAACGCGTAGAAAAACTGATCCAGATTCCCGTGAAACAGGCCAAACATCAAGCCGGAAACCAGTATCGCCGCCGCTTCCCCGAACTTCAGCAGCCGATCCACCAGTATTTTGCGGAAAAACCATTCCTCAAAAACAGGTGCGATCAGGCCGGTAAGCACCATTAAAACCAACGGGCTGACATACTCGACCAGCTCATCCACCGGATTTTCAATCACTGTCCCTGACAGGTTTTCTGCGAGCCCGATCACAAGCTGACCAATCCAGTTTGAAACAACCACGATCAGATAAGTCACGCAAAATGCCTGCAGCAGCTGTGAAAGCTTCATGGAGTGCTTCTGAAGCACCGCTCTTTCTTTTCCAAACGCAAGCCTCGCCCCCGGCGGTAAAATCAACAGTCCTGCCGCATAAAGAGAAATACTCGAAAGTACCGTCAAAGCGGTATAGCTGTCATAGACATCAGGAAAACAGGAATAAAGAACCAGACTTAAGCCCAGCTGAACCACAAGCACGACCAGTGAAAACACCAGATACAGAAAACCCATGCGGGAATATGCTTTTTTAGCCGTCATTCTGAAATCCTCTTGACTAAAAGCGCACCCATTTCACTGCAGCCAACCTGCGTGCAGCCAGGCGACATAATATCCACTGTACGATAGCCGTCCCTTAACACAGTCTGCACGGCCGTCTCTATCACATCCGCTTCCCTGTCAAGGTCAAAGCTGTAACGCAGCATCATGGCTGCGCTCAAAACTGTTGCGATCGGGTTGGCTATATCCAGACCTGCAATGTCAGGGGCTGACCCGTGACTGGGCTCATATAAGCCGAACTTCGTTTCGTTTAAAGAAGCGCTCGGCAGCATACCGATGGAACCAGTCACCATGCTGGCCTCGTCAGAGAGTATATCTCCGAACATATTCTCCGTAAGAATCACATCAAACTGCGCCGGATTTTTCACCAGCTGCATGGCGCAGTTGTCGACCAGCATATGCTCAAGAGTTACATCCGGATAATCTGCTGCCACTTCCTCCACAACCTTACGCCACAGTCTGGAGGAATCCAGCACATTGGCCTTGTCGACGCTTGTGACCTTGCCTTTGCGCTTGCAGGCAATATCAAAGCCCTTCACCGCAATCCTGCGGATCTCATTTTCATCATATGTCAGCGTATCGACAGCTTTACGCACGCCGTTTTCCACGACGGTTTTTCGCTCACCAAAATAAAGGCCACCTGTCAATTCCCGCATAATCATGATATCAAAACCGGCAACGCTGATTTCCTCTTTTAACGGGCACGCCGCTCTCAGCTCCTGATACAGAAAAGCAGGGCGCAGGTTGGTGAAAAGATTTAAGGATTTGCGCAGTCTTAACAGCCCGGCTTCCGGCCGTTTGTCCGGCGGCAGCTGATACCAGGGAGAGGTAGAGGTATTGCCGCCGATGGAACCCATCAGCACCGCGTCCGCCGCTTTTGCCTGTGCAATCGCATCATCCGTAAGCGGTTCACCGCAGGCGTCAATAGACGCGCCTCCCATAAGAATATCCGTATAATGAAGCTCATGTCCGAAGCGGTCCGCAACAGCGTTTAAAACCGCTTTTGCCTGTGTCACAATTTCCGGACCGATCCCATCTCCCGGGATGCAGGTAATATTCAGTCTCATACTTTCATTCCTTCTGTCATAAAATTCTTGCTTAATTTTGGCATATACTTTATTTATATTACTCTTATTTCCCGGATTTTTCAAGTCGCCGGATTATTCTTTCCGCACCAAATAAAAGCAATTAGTGTGTAAATTCGGTACAAAAAAAACCTGCCGGGTAAAAAAGCATTCACTTCTCAACCCGACAGGGTACATATATGTATAATTATTTATTGAATTACGGACTGCTTCGTACTGAGCTTTCTGAGCCCCGCCTGATCAGGATTTTTGAGCCGCAGCTGCTTTCTCACTCTCCTCCTGCAATCTGGTCAGAGTACCGATCACCGCTTTCACGACTTCCTTATTCTCTGTTGAAAGGCCATCGTACAATGTAAAATCATCACTATATGATTCTACGTACTGCATCATCCTGTCACCGCCGGTATGATTGTACTTTTCATTTGTCAGCGACATAATGTAGTCTGCGGAAACATTGTAAAACTTCGCCAGCTTCACCAGCAGATCCGTGGGAATCATATCTTCATTGTTCTCAATTCTGCTGATCGTCTGCTGTGATGTTCCGATTTCATTTGCAAGACCTTCCTGTGTCAGACCGCGACCGCGCCTCAGCTCCTTTAAGCGTCCCATTCAAATGTTCCTTCCTATTTCTTTTGTATTTTACTAGTGCCGGTTTTCAAGGTACTATCAATTCTCTTCCGATACTACAGTTCACGATTATTTTTGTCAATCTGACTTTGATGTGGAAAATAACAAGTGAAAATGTTTTATAAGCAATATCTGAAAAGGAAATGGGGCTTCCATGACATAATCATGGAAGCCCCATTAAAACAGGCATCGACTTATCTTCTGGTCATGATCCTGTCTGCTGTTCACCTTCATTCATCATGTCGTGTCACTGCTGCTCGCCGTTCGCCTTCTCAATCTGTGCGATAGCACTCTTCTGCATGGGAATGCGGCAGTTCCTGTTATTTCCAAATTCCACAATAACAGTGTCTTCGGTGATATCAATCACCGAGCCATAAAAGCCGCTGTTAGTAAGTACATAATCGCCGATCTCAACCGCAGCGATCATGGCGGCAACGCGTTTCTGTTCCTTTCTCTGTGGCCGGAACATGAACAGATACATCGCCCCGAAAATCACCGCGTATACAACAATCATGGCAATCAGACTGCCGGTGGAAGGCGCCGTATCACTTGTTAATAAAATAGCCATAAATTCCTCCCGAATGGTAAACTGTCGCAGCCGCTTAAAGCCGGACTGCCAAATCACTCCATTTACTATACACTTTTCAAAAGCTATTGGCAAGAAGATTCTCAAAGTTTTCGAAAGCTTTTAGAAATCTATTATCAGGAAATCCGCATACATGCTTCTCTCAGTCACCGCCGTTTTGCGCAAAGCCTGCGAGCTTTTGTTTTTTATAGGAAGAAAAGGTACCTGCATCCAGTGCGTCTCTGATTTCCGTCATCATCGTGTTATAAAAATACAGATTATGTGTCACTAAAAACCGCATTCCCAGCATCTCCTTCGCCTTGATCAGGTGGTGGATATACGCCCTGGAGTATCTGCGGCAGACCGGACACTGGCAGCCCGGTTCCAAAGGTCGGTCATCCAGGGCAAATCTGGCGTTTGAAAGGTTTAATTTGCCAAAATTTGTGTAAGCGTGACCATGACGGCCGTTGCGGCTTGGATAAACACAGTCGAAAAAATCGATACCTCTCTCCACGCTTTCCAAAATATTGGCAGGCGTGCCGACGCCCATCAGGTAAGTAGGCTTGTTCACCGGCAGGTATGGCACCGTCTCCTCCAGCACATGGTACATTTCCTCGTGCGTTTCCCCAACCGCCAGGCCGCCCAGCGCATAACCGTCCAGATTCATCTGCGCAATCCGCTTTGCCTGATCGATGCGGATATCGTCATAGACCGCACCCTGATTGATGCCGAACAGAAGCTGCTGACGGTTGATGGTGTCCTCCTGCGCATTTAACTGCTCCATCTTTACCTGGCAGCGGGCAAGCCAGCGGGTCGTCCGTTCCACACTGTCCTTCACATAGCGATAATCCGCTTTGGAATTCGGGCATTCATCAAAGGCCATGGCAATGGTGGAGCCCAGATTGGACTGAATCTGCATGCTCTCCTCCGGACCCATGAAAATCCGCCTGCCGTCCACATGGGACTGGAAGGTAACGCCCTCCTCCCTGATTTTGCGAAGTCCCGCCAGTGAAAAAACCTGAAAACCGCCGGAATCGGTGAGAATCGGCTTGTCCCAGGACATAAATTTGTGCAGGCCGCCCAGCTTTTTGACCACTTCGTCACCCGGCCTGACGTGCAGATGGTAAGTGTTGGACAACTCCACCTGCGTCCCGATCTCCTCCAGATCAGCCGTAGACACCGCGCCCTTGATGGCGGCCGCAGTTCCCACGTTCATAAATACAGGCGTCTGAATATCACCATGGACGGTGTGCAGCACAGCCCGCTTCGCCCGTCCCTCCATTTTCAGTACTTCGTACATGCTTCACCTCAGTTGTTGTTCATAGATTCTGAGGTTTCATGTTACCATACCTCTTCATTTTTGTAAACCATTTCGTTACCGCAAATCATTACACGGTTTCTAATACGTGATCCCGAGTCCCGTATTCGGAGAAATCAGGGAAATCATCACATCAATGGAAAACAGAATTGTCAGAAGAATTCCAACGCTCCATCTAAGACGGGAGCGGTCTGACATTTTCTGCAGACAGTACGGCGCAGCGTAATATACCGCGAACATGCCAAAGACTCCGAAAAACATCGTATCCTGCGGACAGATACGCCCCTGCAGATTGAGCGGGAAGTTGCTGTAATCCCACCATCTCATGTGATAAAAGGTTTCCAGCAATAATCCTGTAATATACTCCACAATGGCGCACAAAAGAACGCAGCCAGTATACACCACAACCGGTTTATGCCGTAAGTCTTTTAAAAAATACACCATCAGAAGACCTCCGGTGCCGTAAATCGGCAGCCATGGGCCATGCAGGAAGCCCCTGTTTAAAAACATCCCGTAGCGGATACCAACAAAAATCCCCTCCCAGATCCATCCCACAAAGGAAAATAAAAAAAATATCATCAGAAGAGAATCCGGCGTTGCCGCCCCCATCTTCTGAATCCTGTTTACATTATCCTCTTTCATCTCCGTATTATTCCACGAACGGGGCGTACCGGTGACACCCCGCGTGTTCCCTCCCTGTCTTATTCACCCTCTTATTTTTTTACAGTTTCACAGGAAATATACGGATTCCATTATTTTGTTTTTTCCAGCCTGCTTGCCTTTCTTTTTACGACAAGTTATAATATCACGTTACAGGGATGTGTGATTGAGAAGTAAAATGTAAAAGCATGTCATCATTATTAACTTTAGAAATGAACACCCGGACAGTCAGGAGGAGAATTCAATGGCAGGAAATTCATTTGGAAATATTTTCAGAGTCACAACGTGGGGCGAAAGCCACGGAAAGGCGCTCGGCGTGGTGGTGGACGGCGTACCGGCCGGCCTTGCACTGTGTGAGGAGGATATTCAGCTTTTTTTAGACAGGCGCAAACCCGGCCGGACCGATATCTCCACTCCCCGCAAAGAGGACGACCAGGTTGAAATCCTTTCCGGCGTCTTTGAAGGGAAGACGACAGGCACCTCCCTGTCCATGCTGGTGAGAAATACCTCCCAGAATAGCCGCGACTATTCCCAGATTGCCGACTGCTACCGTCCGGGACACGCAGATTATTCCTTCGATGCCAAATACGGCTTTCGCGACTATCGGGGCGGCGGCCGCTCTTCCGGCCGCGAGACCATCGGCAGAGTCGCGGCGGGCGCTGTGGCTTCCAAAATACTAAAAGAACTGGGGATCGATGTGTACGCCTATACCACTGCCATCGGGCCGGTTTCCATCAACCGTGAGCATTTTGACAGATCTGCTATCCTCAGCACCCCTACCGCCATGCCGGACACAGCCGCAAGCGATCAGGCATTAGCATATCTAAAGGAAGCGAGAGCCAACAATGATTCCATGGGCGGCGTCATGGAATGCACCGTGACCGGGCTGCCCGCGGGCGTCGGTGACCCGGTCTTTGAAAAGCTGGATGCCAACCTTGCCAAAGCCGTCATGAGTATCGGCGCCGTGAAGGCTGTGGAAATCGGCGACGGCTGCGCAGTTTCCACGCGCTATGGCTCCGAGAATAACGACTCATTTTTCGCGGACGAGGACGGCATCCGCAAAGTGACCAACCATGCAGGTGGAACACTCGGCGGCTTAAGCGACGGCGCGCCCGTGATTGTCCGTGCTTATGTCAAACCCACGCCCTCCATCTTTCAGACTCAGCACACCGTCAATCAGGCCGGCGAAAATATCGAGATTGCCATCAAAGGCCGCCACGACCCCATCATCGTACCGAGAGCGGTTGTGGTGATGGAGTGCATGACATCCCTGACCGTGCTGGACGCATTGCTTATGAATATGAGCGCGCGGATGGACAGAATTGTGGAGTTTTATCGTTCTTAACTTATTAACGCAAAAAAGTTGTGAATTCGGATAAATCTCCGGATTCACAACTTTTTTGAACGCGGATTACTCCGCCAGCTTATAGAAAATCACGCAGTTCGGTTCGCCGACCTCAATCTCCTTCGCGCACATGGCGAGTGTCCCCTTCTGCAGGTCCACGTTGAAAAATGTCATGGTGTTGGACTCATGATTTAAGCTGACCAGGTGCTTATTGTCCGGGAAGAGCATGGCGTCCTTCGGGTAAGACCCGCTGATTGGAAGGCATAAAATCTTTGACAGAATGCCTGTCTCCTTGTCCCGGTTGAAGATCACCACGGAATTATCGCCCGCGTTGGAGCTGATCAGATACTCATAATCCATGGAGAAATTCAGGGCGCTGGCCGCGGCGTTGCCGGAGGTATAATCGTTCAGCGTGGAAATCGTCTGTAGCTTTTCAAAGTAGGGAAGACCCTTTTCCTCCGTATAGCTGTATACGGTAATGAAGTTTTTCATCTCATGGACGATATAGACAAATCTGCCGTCCCTGCTGAATTTGATATGCCGGGGCGTGGAATCCGGTTCGGAACGGATCACATCCACCTGCTTCACCGTGCCGTTTGAATGATCCACCCGGTAGACATTCGTATGGTCTAAGCCGGAGTCAGCAACGAGAAGATATTTATTATCACGCGTCATCTTGGTGCAGACGATGTGGGCACGGAAGCTTCTGTCCGCGATGCTGCCCATCCCTCTGTGATACAGCTCATCCGTAATCTTTCCGATGGAACCGTCCTCATTCAGACGAAGTACGGTCAGCTTGCCGTCGTGGTAGCTTCCCACAAACAAAAGCCTGTCCTCGTAGTCGGTGGACAGATAACTGCCGCGCATCCCGTTGATGCCGGCGTGATTTAAGACCTTCAGATCGCCGTTTTTCAGGATCTCGTAAGCCTCTACACCTGTATCCGTGATGGAATAAAGATATTTATTATTTTTGGAGAGGGTCAGATAAGATGAATTGGTGATTTCCACCTCTTTTTTGGGATAGAAGCACCCTTTTTCCATATCCACATCAAAAATCTTGATACCCAGATTATCTCCCCTGGTATAGGT
>JAJPXG010000114.1 GCA_021205565.1 Lachnospiraceae bacterium
GCCAGTAGATCGTATGGAAGCGGATGATGTCCTTGCCGATCAGGTGCAGGTCGGCGGGCCAGAGCTTTTTGTACTGCTCGGTAGAATTGCCGTCCGCGTCATAGCCGATGCCGGTGATATAGTTGGTCAGCGCATCCAGCCAGACATAGACCACATGCTTGTCGTCGAAATCCACCGGAATACCCCATTTGAAAGAGGTCCTCGACACGCACAGATCCTGTAAGCCCGGCAGAAGGAAGTTATTCATCATCTCATTTTTGCGCGAGACAGGCTGAATAAATTCCGGGTGGGTGTTGATGTGCTCAATCAGGCGGTCCGCGTACTTGCTCATTTTAAAGAAATACGCTTCCTCCCTGGCGGGCTTCACCTCCCTGCCGCAGTCCGGGCACTTGCCGTCCACCAACTGAGACTGGGTCCAGAAGGACTCGCAGGGCGTGCAGTACATGCCCTCGTAGTAGCCCTTGTAAATATCTCCCTGCTTGTACAGGCGCTTGAAAATCTTCTGCACCTGCTTCTCATGGTCAGCATCCGTGGTACGGATGAATTTGTCATAAGAAGTCTCCATCAGATCCCAAAGGCCCTTAATCACCCCGGCGGTCTGATCCACAAATTCCTTCGGCGTCACGCCGGCCTCAGCAGCCTTTAACTCGATCTTCTGGCCGTGCTCATCGGTACCGGTCTGGAAAAAGACATCGTAGCCGTCCTTCCTCTTATATCTGGCAATGCTGTCCGCCAGCACGATCTCATAGCTGTTGCCGATATGCGGTTTCCCCGACGTATAGGCAATCGCCGTTGTAATATAATATTTACCCTTGCTCATACTTTTCTTCCTTCCGAATCTCCCTGTCTCAGGAGCGTGTGCCGGCCTCCTTCAGCGCCTTCACGTTGGCCACAATATTGCCTCCGCAAAAAGCGGCGTTTCCGGCCACGATAACGTCCGCCCCGGCCTCCAGGATAGTCTTTAAATTGGAGGCGTTAATGCCTCCGTCCACCTCCAGATGCGCAGTGAGCGAGTGCTCCGTCAGATACTGTCTCGCCTGCCGGATTTTCTCCGTACAGTGCTCTAAATAGGTCTGCGCCCCGAAGCCGGGCTGCACACTCATGATCAGTAAAAGCTCCACCTGATCCGCATATTTTAAAATCTCGTGCACGTCCGTATCCGGACTGCAGACCACGCCGGCCTTTAAGCCGAGCGAGTGAATGCTGTCGATCGTCTCCTGCACCCGGTTGGTCGCCTCCACATGAAAGCTGATCAGATCGGCTCCCGCCCGGGCGAACCGCTCCACGAAACGAATCGGCTCCGTAATCATCAGATGCACATCAAAAAACAGGTTCGTCTTCCTGCGTATGGAACCAATGACAGGTAGCCCGAACGAAATATTGTCCACAAACTGCCCGTCCATCACGTCGAGATGCAGCCACTTTACGCCTGCATCTTCAAGCTGTTCAAGCTCCTCCCCAATGATCGAAAAATCGCAGGCGAGCAGGGACGGGGACAAGATATATTCCATAATTCCCCCTGGTACGCAGGCCAAGCCGCCTGCTTTATCCCGCAATCGGGCGGGAAGTCACCTCTCCGCCCGCAGTATGATTTACTACTGTAAAAATTCCTTCACGGCATTGTAAATCCCCTTGCCGTCCAGGCCGTAATACTCCATCAGCTGCTCCGCCGTGCCGGACTGGCCGAAGACATCTGGCACACCCACACGCTTCACCGGCACCGGATAGCGCTCGGAAAGGCACTCGCACACCGCGCCGCCCAGGCCGCCGATCACGGAATGCTCCTCCGCGGTCAGGACTTTTCCAGTCTTTTTGGCTGAAGCGATAATCAACTCCTCGTCGAGCGGCTTAATCGTGCAGATATTGATAATCTCCGCGTCGATTCCTTCCGCCTCCAAAAGCTTTCCGGCTGTCACTGCGCTGTCCACGCAAAGACCGGTCGCCACGATGGTCACGTCCTTGCCCTCACGGATAATTGTGCCCTTGCCGATCTCGAAATGATAATCCGGGCGGTCGTTGATCACCGGTACCTTGGAGCGGCCGAAGCGCATATACACAGGCCCCTCATGCTCCACGGCAGCCCTCACACAGGCCTTCGCCTCCACATCATCGGAGGGATTCAAAATCACCATGCCGGGGATCGTGCGCATCAGGGCGATGTCCTCGATGCACTCGTGGCTCGCGCCGTCCTCGCCTACGGTCACGCCCGCGTGGGTCGCGCCGATTTTCACATTCAGGTGCGGATAACCGATGGAGTTGCGGATCTGCTCAAAGCAGCGTCCCGCCGCGAACATGGCGAAGGAGCTCATGAACGGAATCTTGCCCGTCGTGGCAAGTCCTGCCGCAATGCCGGCCATATTGGCCTCCGCGATGCCGCAGTTGATATGCCTGTCCGGGAACGCCTTTTTAAAAACGCTGGTTCTGGTGGAAGCGGACAGATCCGCATCCAGCACCACGATCTGGGGATACTCCGCGCCCAGCTCGGCAAGCGCCGCGCCGTAGCTGTCTCTGGTTGCAATCTTTTTTACATCTGACATAACGCTTCCCCCGCTTTCGTAAGTTCTGCCATGGCCTGCTCGTACTGCTCATCGTTCGGAGCCGTGCCGTGCCATGCCGCTTTATTTTCCATGAAGGAGACGCCCTTGCCCTTCACCGTATGCGCGATGATGACGGTCGGCATGCCCTTCACTGTCTTCGCTTCCTCAAACGCGGCCGCAATCTGGTCGAAATCATTGCCGTCGATATTGATCACATGGAAGTTGAAGGCCTCAAATTTCCGGTCAATCGGATAAGGGGAGCAGACCGTGTCGATGGGGCCGTCGATCTGCAGGTTATTATTATCCACAATCACGCAGAGGTTGTCCAGCTGATGGAAGCCCGCAAACATGGAAGCCTCCCAGACCTGACCCTCCTCGATCTCGCCGTCGCCGCAGAGCACATATGTGCGATAAGCCTTCTGGTCAAGCTTCGCGGACAAAGCCATGCCAACCGCAGCCGAATATCCCTGTCCCAGGGAGCCTGTCGACATATCAATACCCGGCAGGTACTGAATGGACGGGTGCCCCTGCAGACGTGAGCCGAGCTTACGCAGGGTCTTGATCTCTTCCTCCGGGAAATATCCCCGCACCGCCAGCGTCGCGTACAGTCCCGGTGCCGCGTGTCCCTTGGAAAGCACAAAACGATCTCTGTCCGGGTCATCTGTCATCTCCGGACTGGTATTTAACTCCTCAAAATACAGATATGTCAGAATATCCGCGGCGGAAAGAGACCCGCCCGGGTGTCCCGCCTGAGCGCTGTATACGCCCGTCAGAATATTTTTACGGACCTGCACAGCCTTTTTTTGCAGCGTAAGTTTGTCCATTGCTCCTCCTAAATCTCATCTTTGCTATTCGCATCAGCTTCTCTTCGAGACGCCCTTCGGGTGCCTTCTCATGCGCAAAAGCATCCGCTTCGCGTCTGACGCTATCTTCCAAACCTGCTGCGAATAGTCGCATTTGAATACCATACTATAACATTCAGCTATGAAATGTCAACGAAAATATTCCACCGCGGCCCGCTCGATCGGAAGCCCCTTCACATAGTCTGCGATAAAGGCATCAAAGCCCTTCACGTCCGCTTCATCCGGCTCGATCACAGACCCCTTCGCCCCTGCGAAAACCTGCTGCTCCAGGTAGTCCGGCAGCGTCATGCCCTGTCCGTTTACCATATAGGCCGCCAGCAGCGCCATGCCCCAGGGACCGCCCTCGCCGGCCGTCTCCATCACCGCCACCGGCGCGCCGACTGCCGCTGCCATAAAGCTCTGCGCTACGCCCTCGGTCTTGAACAGGCCGCCGTGCCCCAGCATGGAGTCCACCTTTACGCCTTCTTCCTTTAATAAAATATCCAGGCCCACCTTCAGCGTCGCCGCCGCGGAATACAGGTTGGCGCGCATGAAATTCGCCAGATTAAATTTACTGTCTGGCCGGCGCACTAAAAGCGGCCGTCCCTCGTCGAAAGCCGTCACTCCCTCGCCGGAATAATAATTGTACGCCAGAACCCCGCCGCAGTCCGGAGCACCCTCCAGGGCCTTGCGGTAAAGCGTGCCGTAGAGCGCGTTCATATCAACCTTCACGCCGAAACTCTCCGCAAACTCCTTGAAAATCCCGACCCAGGCATTCAGATCGGAGGTACAGTTATTGCAGTGCACCATGGCCACCAGCTCGCCGTCCGGCGTAGTCACCAGATCCAGCTCCCGGTGTACCTTTGCAAGCTCTTTCTCCAGCACCACCATGGCAAAAACGGACGTCCCCGCGGAAATATTGCCGGTGCGCGCCTTCACGCTGTTGGTCGCCGCCATGCCGGTACCCGCATCGCCCTCCGGCGGACAGACAGGTATCCCTGCCTGAAGCGTTCCGCTCGGATCGAGGAACCGTGCGCCCTCCTCCGTCAGCACGCCGCCGCTCTCTCCCGCAAGAAGCACCTTCGGAAAAATGTCCTCAAGTATCCAGGGCATACCGTCTTCCTTTGCGATTTCATTAAAGGCAGATACCATTTTTGCATCAAACTGCTTCGTCTTCGTATCGATGGGGAACATGCCGGAGGCCTCGCCCACGCCCAGCACCTTCTCGCCGGTCAAAAGCCAGTGAATATAGCCCGCGAGCGTCGTCTGAAAAGCGATGTCCTTCACATGCGGCTCCTTGTTCAGCATGGCCTGGTACAGATGCGCGATGCTCCACCTCTGCGGGATATTATACTGAAATAACTCCGTCAGCTTCGCGGCCGCTTCCTCTGTGATCGTATTGCGCCAGGTCCTGAAGGGCACTAACAGCTCGTCGTTTTTGTCAAAAACCAGATACCCGTGCATCATGGCGCTGACGCCCATGGCCGCCATTTTCGTAAGCTCCACGCCATATTTCTCCCGCACATCCCGCGCAAGGTCAGCATAGGCGTCCTGTACGCCCTCTTTCACCGCGTTAAGCGAGTAGGTCCAGATCCCGTCGATCAGCTGATTCTCCCAGGCGTGCTCGCCCTGCGCGATAGGCGCATGGTCCGGTCCGATCAGCACCGCCTTGATACGGGTGGAACCTAACTCCATCCCCAGAATCGCTTTTCCTTCTGAAATGATTTCCCCAATTTCCGTTACAGTCAATTTCATGAAAGCCTCCTTACATATTAAACGCCTGTCCGCATAACGGGACAGCATACTCTTAAGTCTGATTGTAACACATCTGTCCGTTTACAGGCAATGAAAACCGCATGATTTTCTTCTTTTATATGTTACCGTGCGTGAATAGTAACCCTTAATCAAATTTCATACGAAAACTACCGTTTTTTCCTTCCGCAAATGCAGATTTTGTAGTAGAATGGTAAAATATAAAGAATCATTTATGCGAAGCAATCCCTAAGCATCATACCATAAATATGCGATCGTGCAGATTTGCATCAGAAAGGACTCTTATGACAAACGAACAATACCTCCTCCTCGCCGTATCTGCGGCGCTTTTAGCGCTTCTGGCCACGGTGATCATTATTTTCATCAGAAAAGGAAACACACCCGGCCCGTTGGATGAGATGGAGGGCCATGAATTTGAGGATTTCTGCGCGAACCTTCTGCGGGAATGCGGCTATGAGGATGTGCGGGTGACAAAGGGCAGCCGGGACTTCGGAATCGACATCTTAGCGGAGCGGGACGGCGTCAGCTACGGCTTTCAGTGCAAGCACTATACTTCTCCTGTGGGCGTAAAGGCCGTCCAGGAGACCTACGCCGGCAGAGATTATTACGACTGCATGGTGGGTGTCGTGATGGCCAATCAGTATTTCACGGAACCTGCGGAGGACGCCGCCGCCAAGCTGAAAATCCTCCTCTGGGACCGCGAAGACCTTGAGCAGATGATGGATGAGAGCGAACAGCCATTTAAGATTTCAACCTGATTTAAAATTTATGAGCAGCATACCTTTTTGCGGCATGCTGCTCATTTGTTTCTGCGCTTATGACCGGTTTATGTCTGCGTTGCCCATAAAGTCCTGCAGGAGCTTCTCTTTCAAAGCCGTGAAATCCGCCGGACCGGCACTCAGAAACCACCGATGAAAGTCTGTATCCGTCAGGTCCGCGTCAAGCTCACAGGCAAGCGCCTTACATTCCTGGATTTCCAGATATCCCAGATAATATTTTGGATAATTTCCCGGCGTATTGCAGATTGTTTCATAGACCGCGGTGAGGTTGCCGCTGCCAAAGCCCAGGCTCTCCAAAAGCTTCTGCACCTGGGAAAGCGTCGCCCCGTCATAGTGGATGAAAATATCCAGAATCGAGCACAGACACAACTGCAACTCGCGGTTTAACTGCGCCGCGCGTACAGTATCACTATACAGATCTCCGTAAGTTTCCTCCAGTAACTCCGCTGCATACGTATACGCGTACGATTCCGCGTATATTCCCCAGCCCTCCGTATACCCGCCGAAATACAGGATCTGCCTGATAAAGGGCGCTTCATTTTCCGTCAGCGTGTTCTGGCTGTACACCGTCTGGTATAAATGCCCCGGAAACCCCTCATGCGCCAGGGTCGTATACAGAGTCAGACCCTCGTAGCCGTCGCTTAAATTGATGTAAATCGTGTTCTCCCGTTTAAGTCCACCGGCGGCGTCAGATAAAAGGCAGGCGCCATCATCTCTTCTAATCCCTCCTCCACAGGCTTTAAGGTAACGGTCCAGGAGACGCTGCTTAAAGCAAGCGGGAAATCCGCCTGCATCCGCTGATACAGGTCTTTGAGCATATCCACTTCATTTTCCAGAGGAAACTCGTATTCTGAAATAATATTTCCGCTTGCTATCACCTCTTTATATTCCGCGTACAGCTCCTCAAATCTGGCGTACAGCACCGCCTTCATTTCCTCCACGGATTGATCTAAGCCCGTGGCCTCTTTTAAAAGCAGGGCATAATACTCTGCGCCGCCCGGATAAGAAGAAAGCCCTGTGATCTCCTCCGTCCCTACGATTTTCTGAAGCCCCTCTGCCAGCTCGGCGTAGGTTTCAGCCAGTTGAGCCAGCAGCCGGTTGTTTTTATCCGGACAGATTTCCACTTCTTCAGCGGTGATCCCGGCCGGTTCCTCTTCCAGCATTTCCTTAAGCCGCTCCGCAAACGTCGTCTGCAAAAAATGCGTCCCCGCCGCCAGCTCCTCTGCCGTCAGAATACTCTCACACTGTTCAGCCGCCTTTCTCAGATTCCCCTCATACTGCAGCACCCCCGCCTGCGCCTGCATTTCCGTGTATGTAAGCAATCCCCTGAAATAATCCGGCAGCTGTGACAGCAGTGTCAGATAATTTTCCACATCCTCCCTTTCGTAAAACCGGTACTCCGCCAGCAGCACCGGCATCTGGATGTGCGTGCCGTCCGCGGGCGAGAGCGGCGTTTCATAATACAAATATTCACTCAGCTCCCCCTCCAGCGTAAAATACCGGTACAGAATCTCCCAGGTAAAAGCTTCCTCCTCAGTCAGCTTTTCCGGATCATACCGATCAAGCTTCTCCAGATACGCCTGCCAGACATCCGTATCAGCCCCATACGAATCCGGATCAAACGCATATAAATCCCGGGAAAGCCCGCCGTACCCCGCGCTCTGAGGGTCCGCGAACGTATAGTGCAGCTTCACCGGATTATTGCTCAGACTGCTCTTCGCCAGCTTCTCGCAGAAAGTCCCGAAGGACGAAAGCCTGACCAGACAAAAAATGCCGGCCACTGCCGCCACTGCCACTGCCGCCGGCAGAGCCAAAACCGCCGCTTTCCGTTTATTTCGCATCCTGAACCGCATAAATCCCCGCACATTCTGCAATTGATACAGAATATGCGGGGATCATAAGAAAAATACACGCGGAAATCTTTTCTTTACTCTGCACAGTCTGGAGGACCGCGCCGCTGTCTCCTCGCGACTATAATTCGTGATGTCAATAAATCCGGGGGATTTTGTCCCCCGGACTTATTGATCCATCCATTTCCATGTATCAGTAAATCTAAAACCTCTCCGGTCGAATGTCCGATACGAACTTCGTTATACCGAATTCGGTATGAAGGCGGCAGGTGATAAGGCATACATATATTTAATTGCCCTCTTCCTTCAAAACACAGAAGCCAGCACCACGCTCGCTGCCACCCCCGCGAGGGTCGCAAAAAGCGCTCCCGGCAGGGTATATCGGGTTTTTGTAACCTTCACGGAGAGGAAATAGACCGACATGGTGTAGAAAACGGACTCCGTGCTGCACATCATGACCGCAGCCATTCTGCCGGATACAGAATCCGTCCCGTATTTTTTAAAAATATCCAGCACCAGGCCGGTGGCCGCGGAGTTGGAAAAAAGCTTCGCTAAAATGACCGGATAGACCTCCCTGCCAACTCCCGTGAAGTTTTCCAGGCCGCTCAAAAGACCTGCCAGGAAGTCCAGCAGGCCCGAGGAGCGCAGCACCCCGATCGCAATCAGAAGCCCTAATAACGTCGGCAGCACCTTGGCAAGACACGAAAGACCCTCCCCCGCGCCCTCTAAAAACTGGCTGTAAACGGGGTTTCTGTCCATCAGGCCGTAGCCTACTATGTAGAAAATCACCGCCGGAATAATAAGGGCGGACAGCTGATTTACAATATTCATCATTCTTCCTTTCCGCTGCCATGTGGCAGTCAGCACAGTTCTCCCCGGCCAGGTGCCCTTCCTGCAAAGTTTTCTTCCCATCATCCTCATCCCACTGGTCTGCGTCTGTGTTTCCTGCATCAGGTCCGCTGCACAGGCCATCGCCGGCAATGTGCTGCCGATACACGTTCATGTTTCCTGCGCGCCCATATCCGCCGCACCTTGATGAAAAGAATCCCTGCCAGAGTGCTGACCGCCGTTGCTAAAAGCCCCGGCACAATGACCCAGGACGGATTCACGCTGCCGTACTGCGCGCGGTAAGCAATCATATTGACCGGAATGAGCTGCAGAGAGGAAATATTCAGAATCAGGAAGTCGCACATCTCGTCGGAAGCAACCACCGGCAAGTCTTCGCTTTCCGTGCCTGTCGGCTCCATGCCTTTGCTTCCTTTCCGATGAAGGCGCTCCGGCGCCCTGCCGGTGCGCCCGTTCTGCTCCTGCTTAAGCGCCTTCATCGCCTTTAAGCCCGCGGGCGTGGCCGCGCCGCCCAGCCCCAGCATATTGGCGATCACATTGGCGGAAATATAAGCTGCCGCCTCCGAATCTGACGCAAGTGTCGGAAAGAG